>CAZGAK010000032.1:0-14579 GCA_964523565.1 uncultured Syntrophaceae bacterium
TTCCCGCGAAAGCGGGAATCCAGTAATTACACGCAGTTATGGATTCCCGATCAGGCCTGTCCTCGGCTCCGATCGGGGATCGGGAATGACAAAACGACAGAAATTCGGACTTTTTACGAAACTGTCATTGTTGACTGAGTTGAATAAAAAACTCGGAGTGATGAATTTAATCGGGGTCGATTAAGGTTGTGATATTATGAAAGGAGGCAGCTATCGAAATTAAAATAATAATCAGGAGAAGTAACAGCCTTGACATTAGAAACGACAATAGTATTATGAGCCGTGTCGATTAGATTCTTTATGCACAACAACTGCGTTTTTTGCGCAGTTGTTGAAAGGCTGAAGGCTGAAGGAAAAACCGTTAGCCATCAGTCCTCATTGCTCGTGCTTAGTCCTTGCAGCTTTGCTGCCCTGGAAACGTAGGGCAGGGCTTTAGCCCTGCGTAAAGCCCAATGCAAGGCTAAAGCCTTGCCCTGCATGCAAGAGGTCAACACCTTTTTGGTTGTGGCTTTGCCACTTTAGATTCTTTATTCGTAAGAACAAAACTGACCACTGTAAACTATGTCTCTTAGACTCTTTACCGGTAATCTATTGGAGACCCTGGCTGAAAAGCTGGCCGAGGTCCTCAGTGTACCTCTCAAATCGGCGCTGGATGAGGAAATTATTCTTGTCCAGAGCAAGGGCATGGAACGCTGGATATCCATGGAGCTTGCCCGGCGCCACGGTATCTGTGCAAACTGCCGGTTTCCTTTTCCCAATGCCTTTATCCATGAAATGTTCCGTATCGTTATTCCGGATGTTCCCGAACATTCCATCTTCGATCCTGAAGTCATGACATGGAAGATCATGCAAATCCTTCCATCCTGCACGACAAAGCGGGGATTTGAGAGTCTCGGGTTCTATATGAAAGATACCGGGGGAGATCTCAAACGTTTTCAGCTTTCCGAGCGAATTGCAAACACCTTTGACCAGTATCTCCTTTACCGCCCGGAAATGATTTTCCGGTGGGAAGAAGGGGAAGATGATCACTGGCAGGCCGTTCTCTGGAGGGAACTTGTAAAGGGGAATAATAGAGATCATCGCGCGGCCCTGGGCAAAACATTTCTTGCTGCACTTCGGGAATCCCCCGACGGATCACCAGATTTGCCCGAGAGGGTTTCCGTCTTCGGGATATCGGCGCTTCCCCGGTTTCACATGCAGGTTCTTGAAAGTATATCACGATTTACGGAGGTCAGCCTGTTCCTCATGAATCCCTGCAGAGAATACTGGGGGGACATTCTCTCGGAGAGGGAGATAAAAAAAACGACAGACAGGCAGAAAGGTGGCCAGCTTACTCCTGATGAACTCTATCTTGAAAAGGGAAACAGTCTTCTCTCATCCACGGGAACCCAGGGCAGGGATTTCTTCGATTTGATAAACGGGTTTGATTGTGAGGAGCTTTCATCGTTTACAGATCCCGGTGAGAATAACCTCCTTTCCTGTATTCAGTCGGATATTCTCAACCTTCGTGATCGTCAGGAACAGTTTGCTGAGAAAAAAGCTGTTTCAGAGCAGGACATCTCCATCCAGATCCATTCATGCCACAGCCCCATGCGGGAAATTGAGATTCTGCACGACAGGCTTCTTGATATGTTTGAAAATGATCCGGAACTGATGCCAAAAGATATCCTGGTAATGACTCCGGATATAGAAAAATATGCGCCTTACATCCAGGCGGTCTTTGACAGACCGGCCGGTGACCCCGTACGTATTCCCTTCAGTATAGCGGATCGAACTGCCAGGAAAGAGAGCGAGATCATTGATACATTTCTTGCTATTCTCGATCTGTGTGGAAGTCGCTTTGGTGCGATACAGGTTCTCGCGATTTTAGAGTCACCGTCGGTTCAGCGCAGGTTTGATCTGGCTGAAGAAGATTTTGAACTTATTCGGAAATGGGTAAGAGACACACAAATACGATGGGGGATCGATGAAGAAGACCGCACTCAATTAGATCTGTACCCCTTTGCGGAAAACACATGGAAAGCGGGTCTGGAAAGGTTACTCCTGGGTTACGCCATGCCGGGGCAGAACGAACAGATGCTGGACGGTATCCTTCCCTTCGATAACATTGAGGGGAGTGAAACGGAAATATTAGGCCGTTTTATAGAATTTACGGATCAGCTTTTTACGCATGTGGCACGCCTTAACAAAACCGGTACACTGGAGCGATGGACTCACTTGTTAACAGAAATCCTCGAGGGTTTCTTCATTTCCGATGATGAGACAGAAAGAGAAGAGCAGGTGATACGTGAGACACTGGGCGCTCTGGCCGAGTTTCAGGAGATGATCAATTTTGACGAAGAGATTGATATTAATACCATCAGGTGGCACCTTGGGCATCACCTCGAAAACAGAGGTTTCGGTTTCGGCTTTATGACAGGGAGTGTTACGTTCTGTGCCATGCTGCCAATGCGGAGCATTCCCTTCAGGATTACCTGTCTTACGGGTATGAACAGTGATGCCTATCCCCGTCAGACAGTACCACTGGGGTTTGATCTTATAGCGAAACACCCTCAACGGGGCGACAGATCCCGCCGCAATGATGACAGGTATCTCTTCCTGGAGACCCTCCTGTCGGTGAGGGAAAAATTGTATATCAGTTACGTCGGTCAAAACATACAGGATAACACCCCTGTCCCTCCGTCAGTCATGGTAAGCGAGCTCATGGATTATATTGAAGAGGGATTTACAATTCCCGGTGTAAACATTCGTGATCATATGGTTACGAGACACCGCCTTCAGGCGTTCAATCCCGAATATTTTAAGCAACAGGCAACGGGTCACGAGTCACAGGTTTCGGACAGGCGATCCCCATTTTTCAGCTATTCGGCGCAAAATTGCAGGGCAGCTCGATGTTTACTCGAAGAGCGGAAATTTCAGGAGCCTTTTATTTCAACGGGGCTTTCCGAACCGGGCGAGGAATGGAGAACTGTTGATGTAAACGATTTGTGCAGATTCTTCGGTAATCCGGCAAGATTCCTTCTCAACAGGCGTCTCGGAATATACTTAGGGGAAACATCTGCCGCTCTTGAGGATCGCGAAGCCTTTGAAATCAAGGGTCTTGAAAGATATTTCCTTGGAGAAGATCTGGTAAAAAGGAAACTCGCAGGGCAGGATCTCAAAGAATTATTTCCTCTGGAACGGGCATCAGGCAGGCTTCCCCATGGGACCGTAGGAGAGTGCGTATACGCGGATTTGAGCCGGGGGATCGAACGTTTTGTCGAAAAAACAAAAAACTATATGGAGGGGAAACCCCTTGATCCCCTTGAAGTAGATGTCGAGCTAACAGGTTTCAGACTGATGGGCAGGATCACCGGCGTTTACCCGGAGCGACTGATACGGTATCGTTATGCACGGCTGAGACCCGTGGATTATATTACGGTATGGATACATCACCTTATACTAAACGGCATCGGGAATGATTCGCATCCGAAAAGCAGCATGCTGGCAGGTCTGCACGGAAGGGGAGGGGAGCTCGAATGGACGGCCTGGGAATATTCTCCTGTTGATGACAGCATGGAGATTCTTGAAATGCTTCTGGAATTCTACCTGGCCGGACTGACAAAACCCCTGCATTATTTTCCAAAAGCTTCCTGGGCTTATGCGGAACAGTTGCTGGAAAAAGGCAAGACCCGGGAGTATGCCCTGGGAAAGGCCCGCACTGCATGGGAGGGAAGTGATTTTGACCGCGGCGATAGTCAGGATCTTTATTGTCAGCAATGTTTCGGAAATATTGCGCCCCTGGATTCGGAATTTTGCCGTATTTCGGAAGAGATTTCAGGGCCCATCATGAAGTACCGGGAAGAGATGAAATCATGACAGAGACGAATGCCTTTAGCATACTGAGCAGTCCCCTTGAGGGGACAAACCTGATAGAGGCCGGCGCCGGTACGGGAAAAACCTATACCATTACAGGGCTCTTTCTCCGGCTGATCCTGGAGAAAAATCTCTCTGTCGATGAGATACTGGTTGTTACCTTTACCGAGGCTGCAACTGAGGAGTTGAAAGAGCGGATCAGGGACACGTTGAGAGAATGTATCGCGGTCTTTTCGGGTGACCCATGTGAAGATTCTTTTCTGAACGGTCTGGTTGAAAAGCAAAGGGATTTAAAAAGCGCGCTGCAAGCGCTTAAAGAAGCGCTTCGTGCCTTTGATCAGGCCGCTATATTTACGATTCACGGATTCTGCAGGAGGATGTTAAGGGAAAACGCCTTCGAAAGCGGCAGCCTTTTTGATACAGAGCTTGTTACTGACCAGGAGGATCTTAAGAGAGAAGTTGTCGATGATTTCTGGCGAAGGCATTTCTACCGTGAATCGCCCCTCTTTGTAAATTATGCAATGAATAGCAACTTCACACCTGATGTCCTTCTTAAACTTATTGACAACAGGGTAGCACGGTCAAACCTGAAAATAATTCCCACTATGGAATATCAAGATTCTTCTCTGCAGGAAAAGGAATATCTTGAATGTTTTGAAAAGGTCAGGGCAGAGTGGAAATCGGCGCGGGATGAGGTTGAAGAGATTCTTTCAAATAATGAAGGGCTGAACCAGACAAGATATAAGAAGGGGAAGATCCCCCTCTGGATACGGGCTATGGATGCTTATGTATCTTCCGGTGGCAGTGATCTTCAGCCATTCAAGGAATTTAATAAATTTACTTCTGGTGAACTCAAACGATCCGTAAAGCAAGGGTATGATCCGCCTTCACATCCCTTTTTCGAAACCTGTGAGACATTCAGAGAAAAACAGGAAGCCCTTAAAGAGTCTTTTGAGAAACGCATCCTCGCGCTCAAGGCCGGGCTGTTTCAATATGTGCACGATGAACTTGTCAGAAGAAAGAAGGATAAAAACATCCAGTCCTTTGATGATCTTCTGCTGAGGCTTCACGAGGCCCTGGAGAAAGAGAGCGGTGAGGCGCTGGCAAGGGCTATCAGGGCCAAGTTCAAGGCTGCCCTTATAGATGAATTTCAGGATACTGATCCGGTTCAGTATGCTATTTTCAATAAGGTTTTCAATGCAGAAGAGAGCATACTTTTCCTCATAGGTGATCCGAAGCAGGCCATATACAGTTTCCGCGGCGCCGATATTTTTGCCTATATGAAGGCCGCGAAAGATGTGGAATCCCGATATACCTTAGGGGAAAACTGGAGGTCCACTCCCGCCCTGATCGATGCCGTAAATACGATCTTTTCAAATGCTGAGCATCCTTTTGTTTATGATGAAATTTCTTTCCAAAAAGCTGTCCCGGCATTACAGAAAGACCAGGATGTCTTTGAAATAGATGGAAAGTCCGAATCTCCTTTACAGATATGGTTTCTGGATGCCGGCAAGGTGACAGAAGAGGGAAGGGCAATTACTAAAACAAAGGCACATGAGCTGATTCCGGGGGCTGTTGCGGCGGAGATTTCACGGCTTCTCAATGGAGGGGAAAACAGGAAATGCATTGTTGACGGAAGACCTCTGAGGGCAGAGGATATTGCCGTTCTCGTGAGAACGAACAGGGAGGCACGCATGCTGCAGGATGCCCTCTCTCTCCTTAATATACCGGGTGTTCTGTTCAGTACAGAAAACATCTTTAGTTCCCATGAGGCTATGGAAATGGAAAGGCTGTTGACCGGCATTGCGGAGCCGGATAACGAAAATCTCATCAGAGGAGCCCTTGCAACGGATATCATGGGTGTCAGTGGTGAAAAGCTGGATCATTTGCAGGAGGATGAAGTCGGATGGGAGAGACGGCTTCTTGCATTCAGGGAATATCACGATCTGTGGAACAAGAGGGGCTTTATACGCATGTTTCGTCATCTCCTGTCGGAAGAAGATGTCATGTTCCGTCTCATGTCTCTTCCCGATGGAGAACGTCGCAATACAAACATCTTGCATCTTTCGGAGGTTCTGCACCAGGCATCCGTTGAAAAAAAGCTTACTATTGCGGGACTTTTGAAATGGCTTTCCCGACAGAGAGATTCGGAGACAGCCAGGCTGGACGAACACCAGCTCCGTCTGGAAAGCGATGAGAATGCCGTAAAACTCGTGACTGTCCACAAAAGCAAGGGTCTTGAGTATCCCGTAGTGTTTTGCCCATTTACCTGGGGTGGGTCTAAAATAAAAAATTCAAAAGCTCCCTTCATGTTTCATGATGAAGGTGACAAGGGGATACTGACGTTTGATATTGGCTCTGAAAAAATGGATGAAAACCGTGTCTTTGCCGAGAAAGAACAATTGGCGGAAAACCTGCGGTTGCTCTATGTGGCTTTAACGAGGGCCAAAAAGCGCTGTTATCTTGTATGGGGCCGTTTTAATGAGGCTGAAACATCAGCCCCTGCCTATCTTTTTCATCAGTCTGAATCGCCAGAGGGTGGGGATGTTGCAGGAGAGATGAGAAAACGATTTAAAACTATGGACGATGATACCTTGCTCGCAGAGTTGAGAGTTATTCAGGAAAAGTCCGGGGGGTCAATCGGTCTTTCTGAAGTACCCATGGAAAAGGGTGAGAAAGTTGCACCGGCGCCGGACAAAGCGGTAACTCTTGCCTGCCGGGGGTTCTCCGGGAAAATAGATAGCCAGTGGCGCCTGTCGAGTTATTCATCCCTCATATCGAATCGACCTCACAGTTCAGAAATGGCTGACTATGATGACGTGGGTCAGGGGGCAATAATTAGTGATCAGTGGTCAGTGATCGGTGATCAGGACAAGGCCGATATTTTCTCATTTCCGCGGGGGGCAAGGGCGGGGACATTTCTGCATGACATTTTTGAACACCTCGATTTTGCGGAGACCAATCCCGGTCATATGAAAAAACTGGTGGAGGATAAAATCAGGGCATACGGATTTGATTCTGTGTGGCTTGAAACGATCTGCAATGTGATTCACAGGGTGTTGACTGTTCCTCTCGAACCGGACGAGAGTGATTTTACGCTGTCTCGCATCGGGAATCGGGATCGTCTTAACGAACTGGAATTTTATTTCCCGTTGAAGTCGATAACGCCAAAAATACTGAAGGGCATATTTACGGGTTACAAAGAAACTGTGTCCCTTGAGGGTTTCCCGGAGCGGATTGAGAAGCTGCATTTCATGCCTGTCAGGGGATTTATGAGGGGATTTATAGATATGGTTTTTCACTTCCGGGGACGTTATTACCTGGTAGACTGGAAATCAAATTACCTCGGCGGCAGTGTGGAAGATTACGGGCAGGATGCTCTCATTGCTGCCATGAAAGAACATTTCTATATCTTTCAGTATTACATTTATACCGTAGCCCTTAATCAGTATCTCAAGCTGAGGCTGCCTGACTATGATTATGAGAGACACTTTGGTGGTGTATTTTACATATTCCTGCGGGGGGTGGACCCGGACAAAGGTTCACAATTCGGAATTTACAGAGACAGACCGCCGGCGAAACTGATCGACGAATTATGTGCAGGACTGATTAAGTGAAAAAGGACGGATAAGCCGTGAAAAACAAAGATCTTAACCGCCTTTGTGACAGTGGAATACTTTCTCGCATTGATATTCATTTTGCCGCCCTTATGGTCAGGCTTGCCGGTGGAGATGTGCCGGAGCTTTCCCTTGCTGCGGCTCTCGTGAGCGGTTCAGCACGAGACGGGAATATCTGCCTCGATCTTTCCACGGTAGCTGGAAAGGAGTTGTTGGGAAAGGAAAATGGTAAAGATCCTGTTATCTGTCCCGAATTCAACCGCTGGTGTACAGAACTTCAAGGGAACAATGTTGTTGGTAAACCGGGTGAATACAAACCTATGATTCTCGATGACAGGGGCAGGCTGTATCTCTTTCGCTACTGGGATTATCAGGAAAAACTGGCCGGCTTGATAAAGAAACGTGTCAATGAAGATGTAAAGAATATTAATCATACACTGCTGAAAGAGGGACTGGGACGGCTTTTACCCGATGATGGGACAGATGATATCGACTGGCAGAAGGTCGCCGCCTTTACAGCGGTAACAAAAAAATTCTGTGTTATTTCCGGAGGGCCCGGAACAGGTAAAACCGCAACGGTCGCAAAAATCCTGGCACTCCTCCTGGAACAGGAGTCATCGAAACAGCTGCGGATCGCCCTTGCCGCTCCCACGGGAAAGGCCGCTGCCCGCCTGCAGGAAATCATCGAACATGCCCGGGGCAATCTCAATTGTGCAGACAATATCAAAACGAGAATCCCCGTGGAAACCTCAACCATACACCGGCTCCTCGGGACCATCAGAAATTCCCCCTATTTTCGTTATGACTCCAAAAACATGCTTCCTGTTGATGTTGCTGTCATGGACGAGGCCTCCATGGTGGATCTTCCACTGATGTCCAAGCTCGTCCAGGCTCTTCCTTTGCAATCACGGTTGATACTGCTGGGTGATAAAGATCAGCTTGCCTCGGTGGAGGCAGGTGCAGTCCTTGGCGATATGTGTGATACGGGGAAGATACATGGATTTTCAAATCGTTTCTGTAACGATATAAAGATTGCTACGGGATATAATATTCCTGTACTGCCGAACGGAAGTGATGAACCGGGGATACAGGACTGTATTGTGGAACTCCGAAAAAGCTATCGTTTCGGAAGCGAAGGCGGTATCAGCATGGTCAGCCGGGCTGTAAATGAAGGAGCCGATGATCGTGCCGCGGCGCTTTTGAGTGAAGGTAAATTTGAGGATATTTCATGGGTGAAACTGCCCGCGCCTGATGAATTACGCACGGCACTCAGGGAAATGATCGTTCAGGGATTTGAAGGTTATTTGAAAGTACGTGATCCCCTGGAGATTTTTAGTCTGTTTAATGATTTCAGGATTCTCTGTGCCGTCCGGGAAGGCCCTTACGGTATCGTTACAATAAACAGAATCGCTGAACAGATCCTCAGTGAAGAAAACCTGATAAGACCGGAAGAAAGATGGTATGAGGGCCGACCGATTATGATCACCCGTAATGACTATGATCTTCACCTGTTCAACGGTGATGTTGGAGTAATTTTGACCGACCCGAGGATGGACAACGAACGTCGTGCCTTTTTTATGGATGCAGATGGTAAATTGAGGAAGTTTCATCCCCTGAGGCTGCCCGAACATGAAACGGTCTATGCCATGACGGTCCATAAAAGCCAGGGATCTGAGTTTAACAGGATAGCACTTATTTTGCCGGATAGGCACTCGCCCGTACTGACACGGGAGCTCATTTACACTGGCATTACACGTGCGAGAGAAAACGTTACACTGTACAGCACTGAAGAAATTTTCCGTGCTGCCGTTGCCAGACGCATTGAACGAACATCAGGCCTGCGTGATGCCCTGTGGAAAAGTTAAGGCAGGAAATTCCGCTATTTTGTTGCGTCGACACAACGCAGAACAAATTTCCATTATCAGAAGTCGAAACTGTATTTTTAAAAGAGAAGTGATAAGCTGCCTGAATGACAGGGGAAAATGTCAACTCATTGATATTATTATATATTTGTTGTGCCTAAGCCTTGTGCAATATGGTATAAAGTGGAAGTTGTGAAGAACTTACAAATTATATTAACAAACCTGTCAACAATTTTATCCACAGTTCTGTGGATTAAAATTTAATTGGTTTTATATTTTTTCTGGCCCATTCAACCAGTTCATTAAAAGTAGTTCCTTTTGGAAAAAATTCTACAATTCCCAATTCTGCGACTCTGGATTCATCTTCCTCTGCTATAAAACCGCCTGCCGTTACCCTGATATCGGATGCATTCTCCTTGGCGAGTAGTTCGGTAATTATTGCAAGGTCATTAATGTCTGCTCCGGGCAATGTTGTAATTCCTATATGATCTACTGATTCCTGCAAGGCCGACGCAACAATTGCATCTGGTTCCTGAGCATTAGTATAAATCACTTCAACTCCCGCGTCACGAAAGACTTTACCTAAATGTAACATAGCTTTATCGTAACCATCGCCGAGTTTTGCCAGCAGAATTCTAACCATAACATTTTCCATAGGAGGCTCCTTCACTTGAAATATGTATCGTCTCGTTTATAGAAGAATATGTTTTACTTTTCAAGTAGAATATTAAAATAATTGATCGTTCCGGTGCAATAAGAAGAATGTTCGCATATGAATTCTTGCCCAAAATATATCTTTGTGGTAGTTTTTTTATGTAACTATGTAGAAATATCGTTGCGTAAATTTTAATGCAAACCAGCAAGAAAGAAGGTCCAAAATGGTTGTCATCTGTCCTCGTTGCGGGGCAATAAATCAAATAAAAAAAGTGAAGATTTCACACCCAACTCTGGACGTTATCTGCAAAAAATGCGGCGCCTGGCATTCATTGGAGATAGGCGTTACTTCGCACTCAGCGGCTATGGTCAGATGTCCACATTGTGGTTACAAGCAGACACGAGCCGAAAGGTGTGCAAAATGTGGGGGCAGCTTGATAATAAAAGCAGTCGAACCGGCAGATCCTGGGACCACGGAAGAGAGCAAACAAGGCATTTTCTCAAAGCGTTATAAAACGCTGACTATCACAGCCGCGGCAATGATTGTTCTTATCTTCCTGGGATCTATTGCCGGTGTTTTCTTCATGATGAAAAGTTCTGATGCCTATAAGTTATCGGAGGCTTTTATCAGGAATAACAAAGAAATTAAGGCAATAGTTGGTGAGGACCTTAAATTTGGCCTGGTTCCGTTGGGATCGGTAAAAATGTCCGGTAAAGAAGGCGCCGCTGATTTCAAAGTTAACGTTAAAGGTTCAAAAGGTTCGACGTACGTAAACATATTCTTAAGGAAACAAAATGGTAAATGGAGAGTTGTATCTGCCATCTACACAGATCAATACGGAGTAAAAAGACGATTACCGGGACAATAAATCCCGAAACGGTTCCTTCAACTGACCAATCAACTTGCGGCTTTCACATAAAGAAAGGAACAAGCCATGAAATTTAAAAGGCTGTTAATATGTTCACTTGTTCTTTTATTTGTAATGGTCACATTTTCTGAGGCGTTTTCCCTGTCTTTTGATGAATAGGACTAAAACCCTTACGGGTAAATTCCAAATAAGGAGTTTAGGCGTGAGCCTTTTATGATGCACTCGTAAAAAGCTCCACTATGCCGACACGTCGGCATTATAATGGAAAGTAACTTGTTTTAAGAAGCGTAGCGTAGAGCCTCTGTGCCCCACAGAGAGGGCGCGCTACTGGATATCCCACTTGTGAATGATGACGGAATGGGATTCCGAGTCATGGCACACAATATTTTTTTTGATACCGGCAGGGGAATCTTCCATCTTGTTTCAGAACTTATTATCAGGTGAGTATGAATATAATCGTCAGGCTCCCTATTAATGGAGTTTACCCGTCAGCGTTTTATAAAAGGCTTACGCCTGAATTCCACGGAGTTTACCCGTCAGGGTTTTATAAAAGGCTTACGCCTGAATTCCATGGAGTTTACCCGTCAGGGTTTTATAAAAGGCTTACGCCTGAATTCCATGGAGTTTACCCGTGAGGGTTTTATATAAAAAGCTTGCCTTAAAATGCATTTTATGATAAATATCAAGCCCTAAAATGCATTTTACCGTGGAGGAATATGATTTACCTGATAAATACATTCAATCCTCACTGGGAAGGGCAAGCCCTGCCTGAATGGACGTGGCCAAAACGGCGCGTTTTCGGGTATATGCTGAAGTTGATAAATGGTCCCCTCTCATTAGGAATTGGAGGATTGCGGAGAATAGGAAAGACAACCCTTCTAAAGCAATTAGTGGGGGAGTTGTCCGCAAACAGTGTCCCGGCTAAAAGGATATGCTACTTCCAGTTTGACCGGGATATTGTTTTAAAAAATGATAATGTACTGGAAAGGGTGCTGGATGCGTATCTCTTGGATTTCCTTGATGAATCCATTGGACGTATAAAGGAGAAGACATACATTTTCTTAGATGAAATCCAGCTTGTTCCCCGCTGGTCTGACATAGTTAAACGGTATTTAGACCGAGATCCCGCGCTTACTTTTGTGGTTTCCGGTTCATCCTCTTTGCTGCTGGAATCCGAATCAGCAGAAAGCCTGGCCGGCAGGCTTGACATGCTGCGTCTGTCCCCACCTGATTTCAGGGATTACATGACGATCAATGGACTTCAACCACCGCCTGAGTTTAAAATTGATCCTGGCTTGCGAAAGATCCCCACTGAAACAGCCCTTTTTTACGGGGCGAACAGATCCCGTCTTACTACGGCATATCTCGACTATTTGAGATGGGGTGGCTTTCCCCAGTTAAAAGAACTCGATGATGAGGAATCCAGACGTCGATATATTAAAGAGGTAGTTGTAGAAAAAATATTGAGATACGATCTCCCTGCCCGTTTTGGGGGCGAAAATCCTATTGACCTGGAAATGCTTTATGGAATCTACGCCAGTGAATACGGGCAAATAATAGAATACAACACCCTTGCAAGGGACGTAGGGATTTCCACAGGCAGGCTAAAGAGGCTTACCGAGGCGTTGATGGCCGGATATCTTGTACAATACTGTTTTAACCATACACGCTCTAAAAGAAAGGCCGGAAGGACAGGGAAAAAAGTCTATCTGAGTACTCCCTCCCTTGCCGCACACCGATATGGACCGCTGGATACTTTTCCCGAAATATTAGGGAGGATTGTAGAAAATGATGTGTTTCTTCGCCTGAGGGAAATGGATGCAGCCCTGACATTCTGGAGGGTTGGCAGGCAGGAAATTGATTTCATCTTTCATGTGCAGGATGTAGCATTCCCTGTGGAATGTAAAACCGGGCGTTTAAGATCCAATGATACCCGTTTAATCCGGTCTCTGGCAGAAAAGTGGGGGGCGCCCTTTGCAGTGATGGTTACATCCGAGACATTCGATTTTTCAGACCCATCTATCCTGCGTGTGCCGGCCTTTATGCTATAGAGAGAAGAAATTGCCCACGGAAACAAATTCAATCTGTTTTCACAGAAAAAATGGGGATCAGGGGCCAGGAGTTTACTCGTAAGGGTTTTATAAAAGGCTCACGCCTGAATTCCTCGGAGTTTACGCGTCAGCGTTTTATAAAAGGCTTACGCCTGAATCAGGATTTTACCCGTCAGCGTTTTATAAAAAGTAGCCTGTCCCCTTTAATTTAACTCTATATTTAAAAGATTGACTTAATACCTGAATAGTTTTAATTATACTTAAAACATTTTGGGAACTCAATCTATGATAAAGGAATATATTGCCAGACAACATTATCTTGACAGGATAAAGCCTTACATTGGCAAGGATATCATTAAAGTCATAACCGGTCAGAGGAGAGTCGGTAAGAGTTATCTCCTTTTTCAGATTATGGATCTCATCACCGCCTCTGACCCCAAAGCGCAGATTATTTATATCAACAAAGAATTATACGAGTTTGATTTTATAGATAATTATGAGGCATTGCTGGCATATATCAAAGACAAGGCCAAAGGCAAAAAGAATCGCTATGTCTTTATTGATGAAATTCAGGATATCGACCAGTTTGAAAGAGCCCTGCGCAGTCTTTTTGCCGAGGGCGGGTATGATATTTACTGCACCGGGAGCAATGCCGGGCTGCTTTCCGGGGAGCTGGCCACCTATCTAAGCGGGCGTTATATTGAGATAAAGGTATTTAGTTTATCCTATATTGAATTCCTGGATTTTCATAAACTCCAAAACAGTCCTGAGGCATTCCTGAAATATATCAAATATGGAGGCCTTCCCTATCTGATCAATCTGAAACTCGAAGATGATATTGTCTATGACTATCTGAAGAATATCTATAACACGATCCTTTTCAAGGACGTTGTCAAAAGGCACAGAATCAGAAATATTGCCTTTCTTGAGAGGCTGGTCATATATCTGTCTGACAATACGGGGAGCCTGGTTTCGGCAAAAAAAATCAGTGATTTTCTTAAATCCCAGAAAACAAATATCTCGCCAAATGTTGTCCTCAATTACCTTTCACATCTTGAATCGGCTTTTTTTATCATGAAGGTGCGGCGTTCGGAAATTGCAGGCAAAAAGATATTTGAGATTGGTGAAAAATACTATTTCGAAGACCTTGGCCTGAGACATACGATTATTGGCTACCGGCAGGCCGATATCGGAAGGATACTGGAAAACCTTGTCTTCCTTCACCTTAAGAGATCGGGGTATGAGATAACCGTTGGCAGGATCGGTGAAAAAGAGATTGATTTCGCGTGTGAAAAAAAGGGGGAAAGGCTCTATGTGCAGGTGGCCTATATGATTACTGATCAGAAGGTTCATGACCGTGAATTCGGCAACCTTCTGGCAATCAGGGACAATTTTACAAAAATCGTCGTCTCCATGGACGAGGTTACGGGCGGTGAATTCAAAGGAATAAGGCATATGAATATAAGGGATTTCCTGATCTCTGTTTTTTAATCAAGTTGTCCGCGGAGGGGCAACGCTTATTCGGATTTTACCCGTTGGAGTTTATCTGTAAAGATTTTATATAAAAAGCTTACGCCTGAATTCCAAGGATTTTACCCGTAAGGGTTTTATAAAAGGCTTACGCCTGAATTCCAAGGATTTTACCCGTAAGGGTTTTATAAAAGGCTTACG
>CAZGAK010000032.1:14679-26015 GCA_964523565.1 uncultured Syntrophaceae bacterium
CCTAAATTCCGGGATTTTACCCGTGAGGGTTTTATAGACAAAATAGTCGCTGTCACTATTTTTGATTCTTATCTGACAAAAAAGTAAAAGTTTCTTGACTTTGTAAGTTAGGAAGATTAACCGTAAACATCAGGTTTTTTTATTAGAACAGTTTGCTTCTCTGTTTACAGTTCTACTCGAACCCCGATTTGCAAAAGTATTTATCAGTAACGCTCAAATCCACTTCGCGCTCACCGAAAATTACCCGCTCAATCTGTTTTATGGCGTTTACGCGTCAGCGGAATTTACGCGTAAGCGTTTTATAAAAGGCTTACGCCTGAATTCCTTATTTTCAGGGGTCAGTAGCGCGGGGGCTCTGTCCCCCGCCGGAGAAGTTGCCCGCAGAGGGGCAACGCTACTGGTTTTAAGGAGTTTACCCGGGAGGGTTTTATAATAAAAGGCTTACGCCTGAATTCCTCGGAGTTTACCCGTAAGGGTTTTAAAATAGATTGACGGACAAAGAGGGGGGCATGGCATGGCAAGAAAAATCATAGCAGTAATCTTATTTACCTGCATATTTATCATTTTCATCACCGACAGCACATTGGCAGAAAAGCAGAGATTTGAAGAAATATCACAAGTGTATATTTGTGAATATCCGCCTTTTATGTTCACAAAAGATGGAAAAGTAACAGGTGTTGCAACGGAAATAGCGCGCGAGATCATGAAACGCCTCCAGGTATCTTATGATATCAAATCATTGCCATGGAAAAGAGTATATTCATATTTATTAGAAGAACCTGTGATGGTGGTTATGTGTACACGTACGACAGATCGTGAAAATCTTTTTAAATGGGCAGGACCAGTAGTAAATGCACCTCTGGTATTTTTTGCCAGGAAGGATTCAAAAATAGAGATTAACAGTCTGGAAGATGCGAAAAAGGTTGACAGAATCGGCCTAGTTCAGGGCTACTCTGTGGAAAAACATCTTCGTAAGCGAGGTTTTACCAATATTGACGCTATGGGTACCAGCGAGAAAACTAATCCCCTGAAACTCATGAAAGGCCGGATTGACCTGTGGGCGACTGTTGACCTGGTGGGAATCTACAATGCCAGATTACAGGGAATCAATCCGGAAGATATGATGATTGTCTATGTTATTATTAAAGATCAACATAAATATATTGCTTTCTCGAAACAGGTGCCCGATGAGATTGTTCAGAAATGGCAGGATGCCCTGGATGAAATGAAACAGGATGGAACAGTTGAAAAGATTTTTGATAAGTGGATAAAATAAAAGATAACAGCGATTTGTTAATATCCAAAAAGTTTTGAGAAATGATGAAAAATAGATTGTCCACAAAATTGTTATTCTATATCGTATTGTGCAGCGCATTCTTTACATTGCTGGCTACTGCTTTTCAATTGTATATGGATTATCGAAGGGACCTGGCTGCTGTTCATGAGAGCTTTCATTTTATCGAGAAAAGCTACCTTCCAGCCATTGCGGCCAGCGCCTGGGACATGGATGAGGAACACCTAAGATTGCAGTTGCAAGGCGCTTTGAAATTACAGGACATAGAATATCTGGAAATCATTGAGACAAGAACAGCCGGAGAAGTTATCATAGCTGCTCAGGGAAACCCGAACTCTAAAAAGGACATCGTTCACGAATTTTCACTGCAATATCTCAATGCTCCTGAGGGGACAATTCATATCGCAAAACTGCGGGTAACCGCCAGTCTGGAAGGAGTGCATCAACGCCTCTGGGCAAAGGCATGGATTATCCTGGTGTCGAATGCCGTACAGATCTTTCTTGCATCATTTTTCATCTTCCTGATTATTCAGTTCCTGATTACACGCCACATTACCAGAATGGCCCAATATACACAGGAGTTGGATCTGGATAAATTAGACCGGGAACTGGTTCTGGATCGTAGAACATATGAACCGTCCAAGCCGGATGAACTTGATGAACTCGTAACGGCATTCAATGGCATGCGAGTCAAGCTGGCTAAGGATATTGAAGAACGCAAGAAGGCGGAGGAATCGCTGCGGCTGCATGCCGCCATGATGGGCAATGTGGCCGAAGGGATTTACCTGATCGGCTTGGACGACTTCCTTATCAAGTGGACCAATGAGAAATTTACGAGAATGTTCGGCTATGATCCCGGGGAGATGGTTGGAAAGCACGTGGACATCGTCAACGCGCCCTCGGAGAGGACACCTAACGAGACCCGGATATCCATTGTGGACGTTCTAAAGGAAACCGGGAAATGGCATGGCGAGGTCAGGAACATCAAGCGCGACGGAACCCATTTTTGGTGCAGCGCCAACGTTTCCCTCTTCGACCATCCCGAATACGGGAAGGTCATAGTGTCGGTCCATACCGACATCACCGAGCGCAAGCAGGCGGAGGAAGCAGTGCGGGAAAGCGAGGAACGCCTTGCACTTACTTTGGATGCGAGTAACAGCGGAATATGGGACTTCAATCCTCAAACTTTCACAGACGCCCATTATAATGACACATGGTTTACAATGTTAGGGTATGAGCCTGATGAACTTCCGCATACTGCTGAAACATGGACAATGCTGATGCATCCGGAAGATCTTGGTCAAGTTCAGAAGAAACTACAGGATCATATAGAAAAAAAGATTGAGTACTCTGTTGAATTCCGTATGAAGACAAAAGACGGCGGTTATCGCTGGATTCACTCTGTCGGAAAAATTGTCTCATGGGATGATAAAGGAAATCCCAAGCGGATGACCGGTATTCATGTTGATATTAATGACCTCAAGCAGGCAGATGAGGAATTGGAAAAACACCGGGACCATCTGGAGGAACAGGTCACGGAACGGACAGAGGAACTTAAAAAGTCACAGCAGGTCCTGGTCAACATTGTCGAAGACCTCAATATAACTACAGAAGAACTCAAAAATGCCAACGAGCACCTGCAGGAACTCGACCGTCTTAAGTCCATGTTCATCGCCTCCATGTCCCACGAGCTTCGCACGCCCCTGAATTCCATCATCGGATTTACCGGAATCATCCTCCAGGGTATGACAGGTGAGATTAACGCCGAGCAGAGAGACCAGCTCCAGAGGGTCTATGGTTCGGCAAAGCACCTGCTCGCACTAATTAATGACGTAATTGATATTTCAAAGATTGAGGCCGGAAAGTTTGAAGTTCATTTGGAAGAATGCAGCCTTGACGGAGTAGTTAGAGAGGCCGTATCAAACCTCACTCCTGAAATGACCAATAAAGGACTTGATCTTGAAATCAGCCTGCCGCAAGACACGCGACTTACGACCGACCGTAAAAGACTCCTCCAGTGCATCCTTAATTATTTGAGCAATGCCGTCAAGTTCACTGAAAAGGGAAGCATTTCAATTGCAACCCATGAAGTTGACGGAATGATTGAAATTAATGTGAAGGACACTGGAATCGGTATAAAGGAGGAAGATGTGCCCCGCCTCTTTGAATCTTTTGTCAGGCTGGATTCACCTTTAAGAATTAAAACCACAGGCACCGGGCTGGGGCTGTACCTGACCAGGAAAATTGTAACAGAGATGCTCGGAGGGGAGGTGTTTGTGGATAGCAAGTATGGTGAGGGGAGTACGTTCATACTTAAAATACCGAAGGAGTTGACCTGATTGACTGTTGGAATTTATCTGTAAAGATTCGGAATTTATCTGTAAAGATTTTATATAAAACGCTTACGCGTAAATTCCGAAGGGAGGCATTCATGAAAAGAGCGCTTGTGATCGAAGACAATGCAGACAATATGAAGCTTATCACGTTTATCCTGGAGAAAAACGGCTACGTTACTATCAGGGCTGAAAATGGAAAAACGGGCATCGAGCTTGCGTTGAAAGAAAAGCCGGACTTCATCCTTCTCGACATCCAGCTTCCTGATATGGATGGCACGGAGGTGCTCAAAGAGATACGCAAATCAGAGATAGATGGTAAAATTCCTGTCATTGCCATCACGTCCTACGCAATGAGCGGGGACAGGACGAGGCTGATTGAAGCAGGATGCAACGGATATCTGGAAAAACCCATTGACCCTGTTACTATTATAAATCAGATAAGGGAGATAATTGGGGACGAGTGAAGAGGGACGAAGGACGAAAGGACGCATAAATGAGTGAGCTAATAAGAAGTGTAAGGGATTTGGATGTTTATAGACTTGCATTTGATACAGCTATGAAAATATTTGAATTATCGAAAAAATTTCCTGTTGAAGAAAAACACTTAACTTCTCAATAAGTTCGGGTGGAGTTTGTCCGTAAGGATTTCATAAAAGGCTTACGCCTAAACTCCACCGGAGTTAATCTGTAAAGATTTTAAACATAAAAGGCTTACGCGTAAAATCCGCAAGGAAAGAGGTCTAAAATGAAGATCTTAATCGTCGATGACAATGAAGATTCAAGGATGATACTTAAAAAGATACTTGTGGCGGATGGACACACAGTTGAAATGGCCATCAACGGGGAAGAGGCCCTGGACATGGCAAAGGAATCCCCGCCTGATATGATAATCTCCGACATCCTCATGCCCGTGATGGATGGCTTCACCCTGTGCCGTGAGTGCAAGGGTGATGAACGGTTGAAAAAGATACCCTTCATCTTCTACACGGCTACATACACAGATGAAAAAGATGAGGAACTTGCTTTGCGAATGGGAGCGGAAAGATTCATTCGAAAGCCTGTTGAGCCTGACGAATTCATGAAAATTATACAGGGCGTGATTAGAGATATGGAGAATGGCAGGATAATTCCCAAGAAGAAGGCTGTAGAAGAGGATGAAGATATCTTCAGGCTTTATAGCGAGAGACTGGTTAATAAGCTTGAGAAGAAGATGCTGGATCTGGAAAGAGAAATGAGTGAGCGCAAAAAGGCGGAGGAGTTGCTGCGGGAGAGCGAATTAAGGCATCGTTCAATTACTGACGATGTCCTTGATATCTCATCGGTTGGTATCTTTATTCTCGACTCTGACTTCCAGATCGTCTGGGTAAACCAGGCGTTGGAGCGCTACTTTGGCCTGCGGCGGAAGGAGGTTATTGGGAAGGATAAGCGGCAACTCATCCGGGAGCGGATCAAGGATATCTTTGAGTATCCGGTATACTTTACCGAGAAAGTATTTGCCACGTACGATGATAATACCTATGTCGAGCATTTTGAGTGCCACATAGTCCCTGACAGCGAACGGGAAGAACGTTGGCTTGAGCATTGGAGCCAGCCCATCCTGTCTGGTCTCTATGCTGGTGGCCGTGTAGAGCATTACAGTGACATCACCGAGCGCAAGCAGGTGGAAGAGGCGCTCCGGGAAAGCGAAGCAAGGCATCGAGCGATATTTGAGGGTGTTGCTGAGGGAATACTCATTGCCGGCGTTGAAACCAAGGATATCAAATATGCCAATCCGGCTATATGTCGAATGCTGGGCTACACGGAAGAAGAAATTAAGAATCTGGGAGTCCGTGGTATCCATCCCAAAGAGGATCACGATCGAGTGCTTTCCGAATTCGAGGTCCAGGCGCGAGGAGAAAAAACGCTGGTGTCAGACATCCCATTTTTGTGCAAGGACGGCACAATAATGGATACGGAGATAAGAACGGCTAAGACCATTATAAACGGGATAGAATGCAGAGCGGGATGCGTAACCGACATCACCGAGCGGAAGCGAAATGAGGAGGCGTTGCGGGAGAGTGAGGAGAAGTACCGAACCCTTTTCGATGCCTCCAAAGACGCTATCTATATTAACACCCGGGAAGGCAGCTTCCTTGATGTAAACCAATCCTTTCTGGATCTTTTTGGTTATACCAGAGAAGAGATGGCGGATATAAAAGCAGAAAATATATACGTTAATCCCGATGACCGGATCAACTTTCAGAAGGAGATAGAAGAAAAGGGATTTGTCAAAGACTTTGAACTGAAACTGCGCAAAAAAGATGGAAAAGAGATGGACTGCCTGCTTACTTCCGCTTTAAGGCGGGCTGATGATGGAAGCATTTCGGGATACCGGGGCATCCTCCGGGATGTGACTGAAAAAAACAAAATCGAAGCCCAGCTCCGTCAGGCCCAGAGGATGGAGTCCATCGGCACTCTGGCAGGTGGTATTGCCCACGATTTTAATAATTTAATTCAGGCGATTTACGGTTATACTCAGATCATGATGATGGAAAAGGAGCCGGGTGATCCCGATTATAGCAGGCTGGAAGCCATTGAAAGAGTGGCCCGGCGGGCCGGGGATCTTACGAAACAGATCCTTCTTTTCAGCCGGAAAGGGGAGATAAATCTCAGGCCCGTGGAGCTCAACCTTGAAGTGAAGGAAACCTGCGAATTACTTGAGAGGTCTATTCCAAAGATGATCAGTATCGAATTGCATCTGGGAGAAAAGCTGAAAATCATCAACGCGGACCCTGCACAGATTGAACAGATAATGATGAACCTGGGGGTCAACGCGAGGGATGCCATGCCTGATAGCGGCAAGCTGGTCTTTGAAACTGAAAACGTGATTCTGGACGAGGAATATTGCAAGATGCATCTGGGAACCACTCCGGGGGAATATGTTGTGCTGAGCGTTTCTGATACCGGTCATGGTATGGACAGGGAGACAGTGGAACACATATTCGAGCCGTTTTTCACCACAAAGGAGACAGGAAGGGGAACAGGCCTTGGCCTGGCCACGGTTTACGGCATTGTAAAGAGTCATGGCGGCCATATCAGCTGTTACAGCGAACCGGGGCAGGGCACTACCTTTAAAATCTATTTTCCGGTCATAGAACAGGAAAGAGAAGTGGCACGGGAAAGAGAAGCGGAAATCCCCGTCAAAGGGGGAAATGAGACAATTTTACTTGTGGATGATGAAGAGGATATCCGGGATCTCGGTGAATCGGTACTTACCAGGTTTGGCTATACGGTGATTATGGTCTCTGATGGGGAAAGCGCCCTGGAGATATACCGTCAGGAAAAAGAAAAGATCGCTCTCGTCCTGCTGGATTTGATCATGCCGGGGATGGGTGGCAGTCGTTGTCTTGAAGAGATTCTAAAAATAGACCCTGATGCAAGAGTTATCATAGCCAGCGGCTATTCTGCTGACGGAAAGGCAAAGGAAGCCCTTGAATCCGGAGCCGTGGAATTTATCGGGAAGCCATTTCAGCTAAGGGATATGCTGAGAAAAGTAAGGGAGGTTCTGGATAAGTAGGATTGGAGAAGGAATACTGGAAAAAATAGTCGCTGTCACTATTTTTGGTAGGGGCCGATGCCCTCATCGGCCCGTTGATATCGGCCCGTTCGGGGAACGGGCCCTACAGGGGAAAGCAATTATCGTACCGGACAGTATTGAGACTGTCCCCCTTTAACTGCACTCTAAATATAGGGGAATATATTTTTTATAACATACCGGAAATTGTGCTTGATATTTTCATTTCCTTCAATAATTCCCATATGGCCTGGCAGGAAATGATCAATGTCGAGTTTGGAAAGTTCTGTAATACTTTTTTTCAGCAATGCGCCGCTACCCCCCGGAAAGTCTGTTCTCCCTACATTCTGGGAAAATATTACATCCCCGGAGAAAAGAGCTTTTTTGGAGGGCCAGTATAGAGCTATAGATCCGGGTGAATGTCCGGGGGTGAGGTAAATCTCGAATGTTTCATCACCAAGGGTAATAGTCCCTTCTTCCAGGATCATATCTATATTGACGTTTGGTAAATCAAGACCAAACCAGCCGTACATCATTTCCCCTGCTTCATTTAAAAAGTCTATTTCCTTGTTATGTAATCCTGTCTTGACATGGGAGTTATCGTTAAATAATTCGGATGCCTCAAAGTGATCAGGGTGAGAATGGGTATTTATGATGTATTGTATATCTTCACTTTTTATTCCATCAGTCTCCATGCTCTTGAGGAGA
Source organism: uncultured Syntrophaceae bacterium (assembly GCA_964523565.1). Lineage (GTDB taxonomy): Bacteria > Desulfobacterota > Syntrophia > Syntrophales > UBA6807 > CAZGAK01. The sequence goes on from CAZGAK010000032.1 coordinate 22,571, forward strand.
TCGGGGAGATATTTTTTAAGACCGGGATCTATCAAGGCCCTAACGCTGCCGCCGATGTAGAAACTGTTACAATTGTTGTCAGAAAAGCTTGTCCACTCGTACACGTAAATGTCATCAATTAATTTCATCCTGATACCTTTCTGTCTTTTATAGAAAACATTATAGTTTTTATTCACAACAACTGTGTTTTTTGCGCAGATGTTGACGTCAGCTTATGCGAATAAGACAAAGAATTTTGGTTGCAACTTTGCTGCCCTGGAAATGTAGGGCAGGGCTTTAGCCCTGCATAAAGCCCAATGCAAGGCTAAAGCCTTGCCCTGCATGCAAGAGGCCAACGCCTCTTTGGTTGCGGCTTTGCCGCCTTAGACTATACTACTCATGTATCCAGCACCCAGCATCCAGAATAACAGTATGTACTACTGACAAACTCCTGTTTCCTGTCTCCTGAGTAGTTACATCATTTCTTTCTTTTCCCCGCTTCCCCGCTTTTTGATTTGGGAAGATAAAAGAGTGGGTTTTTCGGTTTATTCTTTTGTCTGATTTCAAAATGCAGACAACTTTTTCCATTTCTTTTATACATTCCCAGGAGGGCGATCTTTTCACCTTTTTTGACGGTGTCTTCCACGTTAACCTTCCTGTCTTTTAAATAGGCGTAAACGGTCGAATAATTGTTTTTATGCTTAATGATAATCGTTTCCCCATAATATTTAAGATATGAAGAGTGAATTACCCTTCCGTTTGCCGATGCCAGTACGGGTGTTCCTTCTCTTGCGACGATTTTGATCCCGTTAAATTTCATTCCGTTTGGCTGAATACCAAACTTTGACGATACCACGCCCCTTACAGGCCACACAAAACGTCCTCTTTCGAACCGGACACTTTCTTTTTTCGCTTCTTCCTCAGGTTTCGCCTCTTTCACTTTTTTTGAGATCCGGGCGCTGTCTTTTGGTGGTCTTTGTTCATGTACCGTAGGCTCAACTTCAAGAATTTTGGCAGCATTTGGAATGAAGACGATGGTTCCGACTTCGATGAGAGTGGGATCTGTTATGTTGTTTATTTCTGCTAACTCCTGAATATCAACATTGTATGTCTGTGCAATCTTCCAGAGTGTTACATCCTTTTTTATTTCGTGATAGACACCTCTAACGGGTACAGATTCCTTGTAACGGGCTGTACAGGCCATTACGGAAAAGGTAATTATAAATAGTAATATTGCTATTTTTTTCATATAAGACATGTCAGTTAAAGAAGCCATTTGATCAATATGAACCCGCCGATCAGGAGAACCACAAAGACAACAGCGAGAATGTTGAAATACCTGTCTATGAATGATCTTATTCCTGCACCAAATTTATATATAAGCCAGCCTACCAGAAAGAACCGTGCCGATCTGCTAACAACGGAAGCCATCAGAAAAACGGGAAAGTTTATTTTGAATGCGCCTGCTGAAATGGTGAAAACCTTGTACGGTACAGGTGTAAATCCCGCTATTCCGACCGCCCATGCATTGTAACGACCATAAAGGTCGCTTATAATATCGTACTTCTCCATCAGGCCGTAGAAATTCAGGATGCGAAAACCGATAAGATCCATGAACTGATAACCGATTACATATCCTGCAATACCACCCAGTACAGAACCTGCAGAACATATCAGGGCGTATCTGAATGCCTTGGCAGGTATTGATATGGCGAGGGCAATGAGGAGAACATCGGGAGGTATCGGAAAAAAACTTGATTCGGCAAAGGCGAGGATAAAGAGAGCCCATGATCCATAAGGTGTTTCAGCCCAGTATAGAACCCAGTCGTATAATCTTCTAAGCATTCACCATTTCAACCTTTCCACCCGTATTCTCCTATGAGATTAACAAATCGGCATCCTCCAAGGTCTTTTGTTTCCGTATTCTCAAGGCTTTCAGATGTGCGGGTAAGCTTCAACAGTTTTTGCGTATAGCGGTCACCGGTGGGAACAACGAGCCTGCCACCTATTGCCAGCTGTTCCAGAAGTGTTCTCGGAACGTCGGGAGCCCCCGCAGTAACAATAATCGCATCAAATGGAGATTCTTCTCTCCACCCGTATGTTCCGTCTCCCACTCTGATTAAGACGTTATAATAGTTGAGAGATTCCAGGACTTTTCTCGCTTTGTCGGCAAGAGAGCCTATACGCTCTATGGAAAAAACTCTTTCAGCGAGCTCCGCTAATATAGCTGCCTGATATCCGGAACCCGTTCCTATTTCCAGAACTTTTTCGTTTCCCTTGAGCTCCAATGCTTCCGTCATCAAAGCAACGATGTAAGGTTGGGATATTGTCTGCCTTTCTCCGATAGGAAGAGGGTTGTCAGCGTATGCCTGGTCCTGCAGTCCCTCATCTACAAAGAGGTGCCTGGGGATCTTTTCCATGGCCTTTAACACCCTGGCATCACTGACACCTCTTGAAATAACCTGAGAAGTCAACATTTTCTTTCTTGGCTTTTTGTATTTGTCTATTACCATCTTTGTATGCACTTCTTTTTGAATGGGATTTTATATATTTCCTCGACCATTTTGTGCCTTCGTAATCCCATGGCTTCCCTGGTTATTATAAGGTAATAGTATCGGAGCTTGGCATATTCCCTGGCCTTATTATATCTGAAGATTTCCCTGTTAATTTCATTAAACAGGTCTTCTGTCGAGCAATTTGATTTGTCGCCATTTTCCGTTTCTGTTTTGTTATTACCGTTTTCATCAGTTTTGTATAAAATTTTTATTCTATCCTCAATGGCATTCTCAATTGAATTCAATTTTTCAAGAGCCACATACACACTTTCCCCTGTGCGGGCCAGGACTGAAGCCCTTTCCCTGAGTATATCTTCCTGTGTTTGCTCAAACCCTTTTTCTCTCATGATAACAACTTTGACGGTTTCGTAAAAAGTCCGAATTTCTGTCGTTTTGTCATTCCCGATCCCCGATCGGAGCCGAGGACAGGCCTGATCGGGAATCCAGTCTTTTCAAGTGTTTAGCTCTCTATGGATTCCCGCCTACGCGGGAATGACAGACTTTTTACGAACGCACCACCTTTTAAATATCGAATATTCTTTTCTTTCCACCAGATGACATAACGTAAAGTCTTTAAAGAAAAGAAGATTGAAACAGATTATATTTTTTGACGTTTATCATCTAACTGGACAGCTTTCAACAAAAAAGGTTTCCCCAATCCGCCACCTGATTTTGATCAGGCAGACTCCATGACCATTTGGGCACACTTCCATGCAGGTTAATAAGGGATGATCGTATCACTTCGATCTTCTAAATTTGTACTTGTCAATAAATGATCCTGTGTTATAATTACTGAAAACCGCAGGGGGAGGGTACTGTATAGTGTATTACAACACTGCTTTGAGGGCTTATGGGGCAAAACGGCTTGAAGAAATAGAATCGGCCGATATTATGATTGGCATACCCTGTTA
>CAZGAK010000033.1:0-8361 GCA_964523565.1 uncultured Syntrophaceae bacterium
AAAATTCATAATTAAGAATTATATTTGTCCTTTCACCTTGAACCTTGATCCTTGAACCTTCGCTTTCTACCTTGAACCTTGAACCTTGGTCCTTTGTCCTTTAATCCGTAGGCTAACCCTCTAAAAATTGAAGGACGTCTTTGTATACTTCCTTTTTTGATACTTCCATTTCTTCGGAAATAATATTGATCATATCTCTTGTTGAGAGTGATGGGTCGCCCTGTAATTCATTGAATCTCTTCATTATCTTTTCACGTGAGTAGCGCTCAGGATGTTTTTCCGCCCCTGAGATGATAAGGGTGATTTCGCCCTTTAACTGCCTTTCCCTTAGAGAGTCTATGAGCTCTCTTACAGTACCACGCATTATTTCTTCATATACCTTGGTTAATTCTCTTCCTGTCATGGCGTTTCTGTTTCCAAGGATCGCTTCTATTTCTTTTAGAGTGGAGAGAAGGCGCCTGGGGGATTCGTAAAATACCATTGTTTTTGTTTCATCCTTGAGGGACTCCAGGAATTGCTTTCTTTTCCCGGTTCTGGAAGGAAGGAATCCGAAAAAGACAAAACTGTCCATTGGAAGACCTGAAGCACTTAGAGCGGTAATGACGGCCGATGGTCCCGGGATGGGCACGACTGTGATTGAATGCGCAATGGCCTGATTGATGAGAATGTATCCGGGATCTGATATGCCCGGAGTTCCCGCGTCGGAGACATATGCCACATCCATTCCCCCATCAAGTTTTGAGATGATAAAGGCGCTCTTTTTTAATTCATTCTGGTCATAGAGACTGGTAAGGGGGGAGTTGATCTCATAGACATTGAGAAGTTTCTTCGTCCTTCGCGTGTCCTCGGCGGCAATAAGCCGGACTTCCTTAAGGACCCTGATGGCACGGAGGGTAATATCCTCCATATTCCCTATGGGAGTGGAGACAACATATAATGTTCCTTTTTTCTTTGTCCTTGTTCCTTGCACCTTGATCCTTTGCCCCTGATCCTTGTACCTTGTGCCTTGAACCTTTGTCCTTTGTCCTTTTGCGTCATTCCCATGCGAGGTCGAAGGCGTTTTCAATGAGTTCCACTGTGTTGCCATTGGGAGATAATTTGATCGCGATTACGTCGAACCGTGCGTCATGATTGTCAAGTCGCTTTTCCTTTAAGTAGTTCAATGCAATTTTGGAGATCTTCTTTTGCTTATTTAAATCGACGGCATCTGTCGGGTCTCCGAAATATTCTGATCTCCTGCTCTTGACTTCAACGAACACAATGTCACTCCTGTCATGGGCAACAACGTCAACCTCTCCAAAGACACATCTATAATTTCGTTCAATTATTTTGTAGCCCTTTTTTTTCAGGAAAGCAATGGCGATGTCTTCGCCCATTTTGCCGGTTTTTTTGTTATCACTTTTCATGGTGTCCAAGTCGTTGGGTTGGGTTTCGTGTTGCACCTTGCACCTTGCACCTTGTTCCTTGAACCTTGTTCCTCATATCTTTACGTTAAAGGATTTCCTGTGGATTTCGCAATAGCCGTATTTTTTTATTGCATCGCGGTGTTCACGGGTGCCGTAACCTTTGTTTTTCATAAAATTGTATTCGGAAAACTTCAGATGATGCTCACCCATCATGCGGTCTCTTGAGACCTTGGCAATGATGGAAGCGGCTGCCACGGAAATGCTGAGAGAATCTCCTTTGATGATAGTTTTTTGTGGTATGGAAAGGTTGATGGTGTCTCTGCCATCTATGAGAAGGTAATCAGCGGGAGTAGATAGATCCAGAACGGCCTTTTCCATAGCCAGGAGTGTTGCCCTGAGAATATTGATATCGTCAATGACATCGGGCTCCACAACACCAAGGCCAATGGAAAGAGCGTCATTCTTTATAATTTCGTATATTTTTCCCCTTTTCAAAGGAGTTAATATCTTTGAGTCACGAATATCCCCGTTTATGTAGTCGGGGGGGAGGATAACGGCTGCGGCGACAACAGGACCAGCCAGAGGCCCCCTTCCAGCTTCATCAATGCCGGCAATAGATGAAAACCCGAGTTGCCGGACCTCATACTCAAAGCTGTTCATGCTACCTTCTGCCCAGTTCTCTTATCCGGGCCTTTTTACCCCTGAGAGCCCTCAAATAGTATAATCTTGAGCGTCTGACTCTACCTCTGGTTATTACTTCTACCCTATCAATAACGGGCGAATGTAGGGGAAAGGTTCTTTCAACGCCAACACCGTGGGAAATTTTCCTGACGGTGAAATTGGCACGGTTGTTTACGCCTCTTTTGCGTATAACAACTCCTTCAAAGACCTGTATTCTTTCTTTCTGTCCTTCTATAATTCTTACATGCACCTTCACAGTATCGCCGGATTTAAAACCTGGAATATCTGTTCTCATTTGTTCTCTTTCGAGCATATCAAGAACATTCATTGCTTAAGTCCTCCAAAATCAAAGTGATTTATTTTTTTGTGGGGTCAAACTTTTTTGCAAACTTTTTTGTTGTGTTTGTATTATCTTTCTCCGAACAATCTGTCCAGTGCAATCGACGCGGCAGACCGGACAGATAGATGGTTATAATTTGAGGGTCCCCTGATCGGTTCGATGAAATAGTCAGCTTTATCAATGACTTCATCGGCAATTCCCCAGCCAGTGCCAAAAACCAGGAGATAAGCCTCTTTGTTTTCTGATATTTTTTCCCTTAGTTCTTCAAATCGTAAAAACTCTCCCCGAAGGGAAGCGCCTGTTGCCACAAGATTTACATTGGCTTCTGAGTCTTCTTTGATTTCCCTTACGGCATCCTCCAGGGTACTTTTCAATGAGGTTATGTCGAGGGCCTTTTTTCTCCAGGGATTATAGTAAGCTCCATAACCTTCCTGCCAGTGGTGAAGTATTCGCCTGACGAATTGTCTCTGCTGCTCAAGGGGTGTAATAATATAAAATCGTTTAACACCGTATGTTTTAGCAGCCCTGGAAATGTCATGGATATCCATGTTGGTGACTGCCGTTGTTACAACGTCACCTTTTTTATTATAAACAGGGTAATGTAAAAGAGCGATATAAAAATTATCCATATGCGCAGCTACGAATCAAAGGATCAAGGACAAAGGAACAAGGATAAAGGAACAAGGTTCAAGGAACAAGGTAAGAGTAAAAGGTCTTTTACCTTGCACCTTTGTCCTTTAACCTTCGTTTTTAAGAATTTTTCTGTCTTCCTCTGACAGGTTTGCCTTTGCCAGTAAATCCGGTCTTCTTGCAAGCGTCCTCTTGAGGGATTTCCTGCGTCTCCATTCATTAATCTTTTTGTGATCCCCGGAGAGAATCACATCAGGGACCCTCCAGTTACGATACTCCTGTGGACGTGTATAATGGGGACCTTCCAGGAGACCGGTCGAGAAGGAATCAAACAAGGCTGATTCTCTGTTTCCCAGTACTTCCGGAACAAGGCGTGAGACGGCATCAACTACAATCATTGCCGGTAACTCTCCCCCGGTCAGGACGTAATCACCAATGGAAATCTCTCTGTCAATCAGATGTTCCCTTACCCGTTCATCCACCCCTTCGTAGTGACCGCAGATGAGAACGATCCGGGAGTATCGGGAGAGTTCTTCCGCAATTTCCTGTTTGAATGTTTCACCCTGAGGTGTCAGGAGAACAACCTGCGCGTTATCTCTTGCGGGAGCAACATCGTCCAGTGCCCGGGCAATGGGATCAACCTTCATCACCATTCCACCACCACCGCCGTATGGGTAATCATCGGTCATCCGGTGCTTGTCCAGGGCATAACGGCGGATATCGTGAATATGGATTTCTATTAATTGTTTTTCAAGAGCCTTTTTTATAAGACTGCAGTCAAACGGGGTTTGAAACATCTCAGGGAAGATGGATAATATATCAAACCTGATCATTCCTTCTTAAAGCCCCTCAAGCAGCTCGACAATCATAAATCTTTTTTCGAGGTCTATTTTTTTTACTACATCTTCGATAGCTGGAAGAAGAATCTCTCTTTCCCCTCCAGTGCAGACATAAACATCATTGCTTCCTGTGTCGAAAATGCTCTCGATTTCCCCAAGTTTACGGCCATCTTCAGTGAACACTTCGAGCCCCACGATATCTCGCCAGTAATATTCGCCCTCAGGCAATTTCTCAAGTTTGTCGAAAGGAATAAATATCTGACAACCAACGAGTGCCCTTGCAGTATCACTGTCTTCTACACCTTCAAGTTCAAGGGAGAAACTTTTCTTTTTGAATGCAATCTTCCTGATCTTATAAAGATTGGGAGTTCGGTCTCCATGTTTTACATATACGTCCTGTAAGGATTCAAGTACATGAGGTGATTCTAAATATGAAACGGCCTTTATGCGGCCTTTTAACCCGATGGGCCTTGTAATCTTTCCTATTTCGAGGAGATCCTGCAATTATTCAATAATCTCCAGAACCGACCTCTTGTGAAGCTTTGATGATGCAGCACTCAGAATGGTTCTCATTGCTTTAGCGGTTTTCCCCTGCTTCCCTATAACCTTTCCCAGGTCTTCCTTAGCAACCCTCAGTTCGATTACAGAAGTCTGCTCTCCTACAATTTCGGAAACGCCCACTTCATCCGGCTTGTCAACCAAAGCTTGAGCCATGTACTTAATCAAATCTTTCATCGTGCCAACCTCCACTGATTCCCCTATAAATTAAAACATTTGGTATACGCTGATTTGAACAATATAGAATCTGCAGCAAGCTTTATATTCAGGCTGCCTTCACCGCTTCTTTTTTTATGTTGATACCTTTCTTTTTCAATAGGCTGGAAACCGTTCCCGTCACTTCCGCACCCTTTGATAACCAGTCTGTTACGCGATCTTCTTTAATATTAACTTCCGGTGGGTCCTTCTTCGGGTCATAATTCCCAACGATTTCAATGAATCTCCCGTCTCTGGGAGATCTGCTGTCAGCTACTACAATTCTGTAAAAAGGTTTCTTTTTTTTACCCATACGAGCCAATCTGATCTTAATAGCCATTCCTGAAAATATCACCTCCAAAATTATTTTTTTAAGGAACTTCTTTCCCTAACATAAAAATTTTTTTATTAAAAGGGGAAATTACCTCTTTTTAAATATTTGGCACCACCTTTGGTTAATCTTTTCATCATTTTTCTCATTTCGTTATAGTTTTTGAGAAGCCTGTTTATATCCTGGACAGTTGTACCGCTCCCGTTTGCAATTCTTTTCCTTCTCTGGCCATTTATTATCCGGTGGTCGAAACGCTCCTTTCGGGTCATTGAGTCAATGATGGCTACGATTTTTACTAACTCTTTCTCGTCGGGAGTCACGTTTTTCAACGATTTCAGCTTTCCCAGCCCCGGGATCATTCCCATGATATCCTCAAGAGACCCCATTTTCCGAATCTGCAATAGCTGGCTCCTGAAATCTTCAAGGGTAAAGGAATCTTTTCGTATCTTCTTCTCAAGTTCTCTTGCCGCTTTTTCATCGAATGCCATCTGTGCCTTTTCGACGAGTGTCAGGACATCTCCCTGGCCAAGAATCCTTGAAGCCATGCGATCGGGATGGAATACTTCGAGGGCGTCAATCTTTTCACCGGTACCAACAAATTTTACGGGTTTTCCCGTTACAGCCTTGATTGACAGCGCCGCTCCGCCGCGGGCATCACCATCCATTTTAGTTAATATTACACCATCTATTTCGAGGAGATTATTGAAGGCTTCAGCGGTGGAAACGGCATCCTGGCCTGTCATAGCGTCGGCCACAAAGAGGATTTCTGCCGGATTTATGGCATCCTTTATTTTCTTCAGTTCCTCCATTAATTCGGTATCGATATGCAGTCTGCCGGCGGTATCGATAATCAGGGTGTCGTAACCATTTGCCTTTGCCTCATTGATGGCATCAACGCAGATCCTGACAGGATCATCCATATTTGTTGAATCGCAGAAACCGGCACCGATATTTTCTCCCAGGATTTTCAACTGCTCAATAGCCGCCGGTCTGTAGACATCTGCCGAAACAAGAGAAACCCTTCTTTTCTGATCCATAAGGTGACGGGCTATCTTGGCTGCTGATGTCGTCTTGCCGCATCCCTGGAGACCTACCAGCATAATGGGAGCCGGATATCGATTTGCCAGACGTAACTGACTGCTGCCTCCCCCCATCAACTCTATGAGCCTGTCATGGACGATTTTAACAACCTGTTGACCGGGAGTGATACTATCTAAAACCTCGCGCCCAACGGCCCTTTCCCTGACATCCTCGATGAAGTTCCTGGTGACTTTGAAGTTTACATCCGCTTCAAGGAGGGCCATCCGTATGTCTTTCATGGCCACCCTGACGGATTCTTCATCCAGCGTACCTCTGCCCCTGAGCTTTTTGAATACGTTGTCTAATTTTTCAGTAAGATGTTCGAACATAGTTAGTACCGGTTTAAAGGTTTCGGGTTTCGAATTTCGTATTTCATCACTTCTTCTGACGGATGACCAGGCATTTCAAGCCTCTGATCTTCTTTTCTAATGAGGCTGATACCTGCCGGGCTTCGCTGGAGGTTGAAAATCCTTCCAGCGTTACGCGATACCACCTTCCGCTTGATGCCAGTTTTATTTCGTCTATCCCGGGGGAGTACCCCATAGCCAACAATTTTTTTTGCAGCCTCTCCATCTTGTTTTTATCTTTAAAAGAAGCTATCTGAATAACATATTGACCCTTTACAGATACATGCGTTTTTTCGTCTTTCCTGTCTTTTGCTTTTGAGGATATCTTTTTCTTCGGCGGAACAGGTTTAATTGTTTCGTCTTTTTTTGTCAGTTTGTCATAAAAGGTCAGCTTGAAGTCATCTCCTTTTTTTTCTTCTTTATCTTCATCTTTCTCAGGTTCATTTTTTGGAAGTTTGTCTTCCGTTACCCGGGAAAGAGCGTCATTTGTCGTTTCCACAATCTTTTCTTTAATTGCTCTCGGAATACCTTTTGCTATCTTTTCCGGATAACTTTCAAAATTTTTGCCTACCATGACACCGAACAAGAAGGAAAATAACAGCAGCAGGGCGATCCCGAATGTAAAAAGGACCAAACCAAGTTTGCCCAATTTAAACTCGAAATCTCGCGAATTCCTGGGTGACATAAATTAGCCTCTGATGCCGTTATCTGTCGGCGACCACCCGCCGGGCCGAATGTAATTCTTAATTTTGAATTTTAAATTTGACAGTTTCGTAAAAAGTCAAACTCAGCAAATCTGTCATTTCGACCACAGGGAGAAATCTTATTTTCTCAATGTGTTACGGTCTAAAGATTTCTCGTTTCACTCGAAATGACAAGCTATTGAGACTTTTTACGAACGCATCATTTTGTAGTTGTAAATTCAAAATTCAAAATTCAAAATTAATAATTGCTTTTACATCCGTTCCGGAGCCGAAACACCCAGTAACCGAAGGGCATTCCTCAGGATGATACCAGCGGATTTCACCAGAAAAAGTCTTGCCCCCGTCAGTTTTGCGTCATCGGAGATGACTCTGTTTTTATTGTAGTAACTGTGGAAGATGGAGGCAAGATCATTGGCATAGAATGTAATACGGTGAGGTTCAAGAGCCTTCGTGCTTCCTTCAATCAACTCGGGGAATCTGTCGATTGATTTTATCATATTGAATTCTTCCGGAAGAACAAGGAGACTCAGATCCACGTCATAGTAACCGGGAATTTCATAACCCCCTTCAACAGCCATTCTCATAATGCTGGATATCCTGGCATGGGCATATTGAACATAATAAACCGGATTTTCATTTGATTGTTTCTTTGCGAGTTCAAGGTCAAAATCGAGGGGGCTGTTTGAACGCCTCATAAGAAAGTTGTATCGTGATGCATCTTTCCCCACTTCATCGACAACTTCTCCAAGTGTTACAAATTCGCCCGCTCGTGTGGACATGGCCACCGGTTTTCCGTCTCTCAGGAGATTTACAAGCTGAACGAGTACAACTTCCAGTGCCTCTTTTCCCTTGCCAAGGGCCTCAATACCCGCATACATCCTGGGAACATAACCGTGATGATCCGCTCCCCAGATATCTATGACCGTATCGAAATTTCTCGAATATTTGTTCTGATGATAGGCGATATCCGCCGCGAAATATGTGGGCTCCCCGTTTTCCCTGACAACCACTCTATCCTTTTCGTCCCCGAAATCGGTCGTCCTGAACCACAGGGTATCACCGTCTTTGTAGACATACTCTTTTTTTTGAAGTTCCCGTAAAAGCTTTCCCACACTGTCGTCCTTGTAGAGCTCTTTTTCGCTGAAGTAGCAGTCAAAGACGACTCCGAAGACTTCAAGATCTTTTTTTATGCCTTTAAGGATTTTATCGGCGGCATAGTCCGTAAAAAACTCAATAACATCTTCTTCCTT
>CAZGAK010000033.1:8461-24848 GCA_964523565.1 uncultured Syntrophaceae bacterium
TCCGATTCTCCATAGTGATCCATTTTTTCGTCTACTTCTTTCAGAAGGGTAGCCCATATGTCATCTTTCATGAAAAAGTTTATAAAACCGGGCCCGGCTATTTCAACTTTCTCAATGATGTTGTCACTATCCTCGATGTTTTCCACGATAAGGGCGGCTATCTTGCGGGGATTCATCTTCAGGGTCGAAGCAAGTATCATGGCCAGGTTGGTGGCATAGTCGCCGTGGGCGTCTTCCTTTGTAGACTCAACTTCTATTGAGGGAAAGTCATTTTTTTCGAGTACTCCCTTTTCAAAACAGGTCTCTATCGATTTTTCTAATAGTTTGATTAATATCTTTTTCATGGGTTTTCTTTCTTTGCACGCAAAAAATGAAAAAGTTGGCCGTTAGGCCAACCTGTCTGCTTTTCTATATTTTTATGATTCTGAAGTCAAGAAATTTTGAAGTATTCTCTAAATAAAAAAGGTAACAGCTCAAAAAACAGGGCACCATAAAAGGCTCACGCCTGAATTCCTTATTTGGAGTTTACCCGTAAGGGCACCCTTATTTGGAGTTTACCCGTAAGGGTTTTACCGTGCTTTATTGAGCTGATACTAAAAAAGTTCCCCCTCTCCCTGTATGGAAGAAGGGGAAATATAAGGTTCAAGGAACAAGGAACAAGGAGCAAGGAACAAGGTAAAGATGGGGTCAGGCTGTTTACTATTGACTACACATCTTGGACAATGGACATTTTATTGACTACACATCTTGTAGGGGCCGATGCCCTCATCGGCCCGGTATTCGGCCCGTTCGGGGAACGGGCCCTACGAAAGATCTGATATTGTTTACTGCAAACGTCTATCAAACCAGAAAAGCATATTGGTTCGATTCGAAAGAGTCGGTGGATCGAAACTTATCCTTTGTGTGCTTGAACTTCCACTGCCACCGCCACCACTGACAGTAACATAGATGTCCGGGGACAATGCCGTTCCGGGTTTCAATGAAATAACGGGCGCCGTCGGGATTCCTGTCCCGATGTTCATGCTTCTGTCACCATCTGACAACTCTCCTGCACCGGTGACATAGTCTACTCCGTATAACTGCGCGTCTCCTCCATACGAACAGGGATCGCCGGTCTGGTCCGGGATAAACGTCGAAAAATATACAACCCCGCCAAAAACCAGAGGTTCACCCAATACCTTTTCCCCCATTCCGGCAAAGTTCATATACCATCCCGGATTGGTTGAGGATGGATCGTACGTACCCGAAGTAATGTTTTCCAGATTACCAATTGTCCAGGTAGTTGAGCGATCGTTATCTTTTACGCCATAAAACTTCTCCTGCGCGTTTGCCGCAGTGGGATCCTCCTTGTCGCCGGTCCCCCAGTAAACCCACAGATTGCCCTGTGAATCTTTGGATACGGCGGGAGCTGTATAGATTGGCCTTATCACGCTGGTTGCCTGTTGGAATAATACTCCGGCGCTCCAGTTGGAGGTTGTACATGTAGACCCGTCAGATGCTCTGCAGAATTTGAATCTCCACACACTGCCGCCTAAATCGCCGGCATATGCCGTGTCAATAAAGCCGTCGTTATCCGTATCAACAATAGATGCTGTCGCGGGAATGCTGTGTATCATGCCTGAGTTATCTGCCAGTGTAGCGCTCCATAAGGTATTTCCGTTGCTAAGGTCAATGACGAAGAATCCCTTGCCCCGCTCATCGCATTTGTTCATATTAACGCAGTTTTGAGCGTTGTATCCTCCGCCCATGAAACCAACCCATTTTTCCTCGCCGTTGATCTTTACTTTTCCTGGAAAAACCTTGGCCCAGGGGTCACCCAGATAGGGTGACTCTGAAGCTGTGGGGTTGATACGCCATTTATATACGGGATTCAGCGGATCGGTAACATCGAAGCAGTAGTAACCACCGTAATAGGGATAAGTGGCAGAATAATTTTCACTGAAACCGGAATCACATGATGATGAAGAACTCCACAGTCTTGATAACCCGCCTCTTCCCTCTGCGAATATCATCAGAGTTTTCCAGTCATCCGCGGACTTGCCGGTACCGTCGCCTGTCCCGAGCCACACGTCGGCAACCATCACGGGGCCATCCGCGAAATATTGGTGGGTAAGTCCTGTTGGATGAGAAGAATGGGCGATATTTTTCAACTTGGACAACATGTTGGGTGGAATAAAACTCCATTTCTCTTCTGCCGTACCTGTCAGGAACGCGTGAATCTGGCCGTCATTTGCACCAATAACAATCGTCCGCTTTCCGTTGGCAGACGTCCTTTCGTTGTTTGTCCTGAATGTGGCAAAGGCATTGTTGGAATCTCTCGTATCATTATAAAAGAAAGAAGGAGTCGCGATTGTCACCGGGGCGGAACGGAATATGTCACCGAGCTTCCAGTTATCCGGATTGTAGGCAGCCTCACCGCGGATGTATCCGACAATGGCATCTCTTTGAGCTGTTTCAGTCGAGGCCAGGCCAAGATTTTCCGGGGTAATGTTGGATGTTGTAAAAGATTTCAGAGAACCGGATGTATAGGTGTAAATCGTTCTGCTGGATGCGTCTTTCAATTTCAGAACTTCTCCGGCATCCCATATTTCGCTTCCCACACTTCCGTCTGCGTTTATAGCGTATTTCTTGAGGTGGCCAAGCCAGAAGGGACAATTGTTGATCGGTTCAAACGATGCCTCATAAAGGTAATTTTCATCCGTCGTTCTTGATGTCTGGATAGATGCCATGGAAAATGAGTAAGTCGCCTCCCTGATAATATTGATTGCCTGTTTCAGGGCATCGGTAAGTTCATCCGCGGAAGAGGCGAGAAATGCATATCCTGTGAGCGGCAATACCCCCGGATCATCGGTTATATTGGCCGCGTTACAATTGTTGTATAACGATGCATCATAGGCCGTTTCATCCCCTGCGTTGTCGGCAACGGGATTATCCGTATTGCCATAGTAGGCTGCCCAGTTTAGCGTGTATTTAAGAGCATCGGGCATATCCGCTCCGAAACCTATGACGAAAACCCTGTATCCGGCATCGGCGAGAGCCTTTGCCTTGTCAACGGTCTCCCTCCTCCTTTTATACTGGTCGGCTTGACCTGAAGTTCCGTCTCCGCTGCAGGAGTATGTGTCCTCACCGTCGGTGATGAGTATCACGAATTTCTGGCGGCATGCCGCGGCGGCGTCCTTGGTTTTGTGATAGTCAAGATAGGTCTTTGCCTCATTGAGGGAATAGACCAGCGGTGTGCCGCTGTTCGCGTAATCGCTGTTTACGCTTGACCATACTGTGCTGTAAACAGTACCAAGGGGTTCTATCAGTTTATTGTTATCTTTTGTATAATCACCTGCCGTATCATTGCCGTCATGAAATCTCATGTAACCAATTCTCACATTGAGGTTGTTTTCATCCTGGTCATCGACAGTGTTGTCGTTGTTATCATCCAGAATATCGAAGATCGCCCTCTTGGCAATAGCGACGCGGCTGCAGTCAGTGGTGTAGCCTGTATGTGAATTATTTATATAAAAGGGACCGGAACAGGATGCATTACTATATTTCGGAACAGTTCCATAGGCGTATATCCAGCAGGACTGCGTATGGCCTGTGCCCGAACTGGCATAGTATGCCTGATCCGGCGGAGCCCAATAAACATAAGTGGGCGGTGGGTCTGAAGTGTACATGTATTCACCAGCCGGCGCCCATTTCATGCTTCCCGATAAATCGAGGACAAGCAATGCGTCGGGTGCCACAGATGTAAAGAGTGCCGATTCATCCGCGTAAAGGCCGGGAGTATAAATAAAGAAGCAGATGGCAATTGCCAGTAAAATACAATATTTTTTGAAAATAAGTTTTTTCTTCATAGCGCTTCTCCTGTTGTTTATAGGCTAAAGACTAATGCGGCAAAGCCGCAAATCCGAAATTCGAATATCGTTCGACTGAGCGTTCGACTGAGCTCACGCCGAAGTCTCACGCCGAAGTCAAATAACAAATTTTCGAAACAGTTTTGGACATTCGAGTTTAAGATTTTGATATTGTTTCGAATTTCGTACTTCGTATTTCGAATTTATTTTCCGCCAGCATCTGCGCAAAAAACGCAGTTGTTGAGAATAAAGACTCTAATATCCTTCGTCGCCCCTGGCCACATAATTATCTGGAAATCGTGCTCATTTCAATAGGGCCGTAACCGAGTCCCACATCAACCTGTACCTGACTTTTGTAGTTTGTGTTTTCTCCCTTTACGGTTACATCGTATCTTGTCTGGCCCCATACCTGACCCCCGCCGATGGAATAACCTGCCAGCGGCAGCATTCCCGGACCGGTGGTAGGCGGGACCGGCGGGCCGATCGAGTAAATAGAGGCCGGATCATTAGTGGAGTCCACTGGCTGATCGTTAACAACAGAAGCAGAAGGGTTTACAGGATCAAGAATTGTCGTTAAATGATGGACGCCGGATTCACAGGCGGAAAACGCCTTCTGCTCACCGACAACCCTGGAACTTATCGTGATATCCCTGCCTGACATGGTCAGGGCAAGAATTCCGATCGCGAGGATGAGCGCAACGCCCAGAACAGCAAGAACGAGAACGAATCCCCGATCAGAGTTTAGCAGGCCCTCCCCGGACCATTCTTTTTTATGGTAGTTATGCTTAATTAATTGCATGATTCCTCGGTATAATACTTGTTGAAGAAATCGTCCTTCTTCTTCTGTTTAAGCTCCGGTCGATGGCCTCCGTATCAACAACGAGGGTGATCCTGATTCTTCGGATATCAGGTATACTTGCAGGGAGAGTTGTTAGCTCTGTTCCTGCCCCGTCATAGTATCTGAATAATAAAACACCGGCCGTATTGTTGACAACCCGAACATCTCTTGGATTTCCTGATTGGGCCCCTAAAAAGGCCTGCGCCCCGCCACAGTTAGTGCTGCGGGTGATGTACTGATTTCCTGTATCGTAGTTGTACCGTATTATCTCACTTGATGCGTCACCAACCGCGGAACTTGCATCGATGTCCATTTCAATGGTGATCGAAGTGGCCGTCGCTTCCTGAATTCCCTTATATGTTTGATTGCCGGAAATACTGCCACATGTTCCGGCAGGTCCATCTTCCCAGATACCGGCGGCGAAAGCGGGATTGAACGATGCCATGCCAATTTCCAGCGCCATAATGTCAAGGGCAGCCCTTGCATTCTGCTGGGCAACGACCTTTCTTTCGACAGCAACGGATGACCGCTGTCCCATTTCCGTGGCGGCGTAAATGGCGGCCATTACGACCAGGCCGACGGCCATGGAAACGATAAGCTCTACAAGAGTAAATCCTTTATTATTCATTTTCAGCGGGTTTTCCTTCTCAAAATAAAAATTGTTCATGATTAAAACCGGAAACCTTCCTGCCTTGTGACAATGATGCTCTCCGAAACAGTTTTGTTGTCAGGGTCTGTAACATCAACTCTCACGGTCCATGATCCGTCTCCATTGTTGGTAATGCTTGTTTGTACCGTGTATGTCGCGTCGCCAGTACCCTGAGATGTTGCCTCGCCACTGGCGAATACATTTTTATTGCTGTCGGAAGGAATTGCATTGTTTATATTCATTATGGTAAGCTCGATCTCTTCCAGTTCTTTATGTAATATCGAGGCAGACCTTCCTAACAGATCGGATTTCGTTGCGGTCTGCCATGACATGGGCTGCATGGACATGACGGCAATAATACCGAAAGCGGTGATAAAAACGGCAATGAGCACCTCTACCATGCTGGTGCCCCTGTTATTGCATAGAAAATGTGACATAAGTCCTTCCTGTAATATTGACTGTTATCGTGGCTATGGAGCCTCTGTTGTTTGCGAGTGCTATAGTTCCATTATTTGCCGTTCCCCGTGTTTGAAATGTCATGATGTAGCCACCGGTGATATCAATGCTGCTGCCGAAGTGTTTGAGGGCCTTGGTCTGTGGATTCTCATAGGCCGTGTCTGCTGCGTTTCTCTCTTCTAATGTATACGACTCATTGGCTGTACTGAAGGTGATTCTTTGTTTTCTGTTTTCAGATATTGCCTTTTCTTTTTGATTGAGAATGTCCGACGTAATTTCCCTTGTAGCCGATTTTAGATTTGCATTTGCAGTGTACTTTAAAAAGGCAGGCACTGCGAAAGTTGTCAAAACCGCAATTATTGCTATTACAATCAGGAGCTCAATGATTGAGAAACCTTTTCGGCATTTTATCATTTTTTGCTCTCCATTTTCAGCGACTTATTCTGAGACCTCTCGCTGCCAATCATTTAATCCTCAAAGTCAAAGAGTGACAAGTTCGTAAAAAGTCAGAGTTTTTGCCGTTTTGTCATTCCCGATCCCCGATCGGAGCCGAGGACAGGCCTGATCGGGAATCTATAACTGCTTGTAATTACTGGATTCCCGCTTTCGCGAGAATGACAGATTAGCGAGTTTTTGACTTTTCACGAAGCCATCAAGAGTAATTTGTTAATATATTTAAAGCAATTAATATGCCACATTTTGGCTTTTTAAGTAATTATAGAAGTAACGACCTGTATTTGCATGTTTTCCATAAAACAGATTTCAGTTTGTACCCCGATAGTAAGCCTGTCCGGGGGACAGGCCCTACATTCTTTGGAGCTTTAATGTGAGACCTTTGCATAACGTCCCCTTTTGCCCAATTTCTGCGTCAGGCTCAAATTTTAATCCTCGAAATATCCAATATATTCCTGTGGTTAAAATTTTCGCCTTCCTTTAACTTGAACAAAATCGAACATTCTGCAAAGGTCTCAATATCTTACGAATAGAAGCCCTGTCACATACTTGCCAAAAAATATGTAGGCCACAGCAGAAATCGACAGAAAAGGACCAAAAGGAATAGCATATTTCATGTCTTTTCCTTTAAAGATCATGACAGAGATACCAACAATTGCGCCAAGCAGGGAACCGGCAAGAAGAATAAACCATAGAGATTGCCAGCCAAAGAATGCCCCCAGCATGCCCATCAGTTTAATGTCACCCCCGCCCATTCCTTCTGTTTTTCTCAAAAGTTGATATCCTGCAGCAATCAGGTAAAAAAGCCCCCCGCCTATTGCAATACCCAGAAGAGAGTCAAGAGGCCTGACATTCATTACAAATATGGCCGAAAGAAAGAAGAGGGGAATTCCGGGCAACGTAATTATATCAGGAATAATCTGATGCTCCAGATCGATAAATGTTATTACGACAAGAGAAGATGAAAAGATAAATGTTAAGAGATACTGCAGGGTTAGCCCGTATTTTAAGAAAAGAAGCACGGACAGTGTTGCCGTAAGAAATTCAACAGCCGGGTATACCGGTGATATTTTTATATTACAGTTTCGACACCTCCCTCTCAGGATTAAGTAGCTGATGATCGGTATATTATCATAGAACTTTATGGGGTGGTGACAGTTAACGCAGTGAGAAGCGGGCAGTATGATAGATTTATCCGCGGGTATTCGAAAGATGCACACGTTGAGAAAACTTCCCACAACGCTTCCAAAGATCGCCAAAAGAATAATGACAAGATACCCTGTCAAAAATGTCACCAGATCGTCCCCTTAGATTCTTTGTTCTCAACAGCTACGGTTTTTGTTGTTGGGGTCACATCTTAAATATTAATTATTCACTATTTAAACTAAACATCCATGATACCATTACTTAATATTTAAGATGTGACCCTCCTCTAAATTAAGCCCGAAATTTTTATGAGTGTGAAGTTTTATACTGGAAATTAAGAGTGAACACAATGAAGTTTTTCATGCTGCTGATGTGAAATATGTCACATAATCTTATAGAGGTCTCTTATAACCGGGCGCGTCTCTTCAGACGTATCATATCAAGGATTTGAATCATGTTTTCCTCAGTACTGATCAGGCCCTTTTCACGTAAAACCCTCAGTTCCTTATTGATGCTTTCTCTGGTAACACCTACCATACTTGCAAGGTCCCTTTGGGTCAAACGCAAGTCAATCTGTATAATGCCTTTTTCTTCATCCTGACTGCCATGAACTTCAGCCAATTCAACAAGTCTTTTGGCAAGCCTGGTTGAAATGGTGAGGAAACATACATCTTCCAGGAAATCGTCGGTCTTGCGAAGGCGCATGGATAAGTTGGAAAAAATAGACTGTATCGCTTTTTCATTGTTGATCAGAAACGAGAGGAAGTCACTTCGATTCAACGCGAATAATTCGGTTGGTTCAAGTGCTACAGCATCGGCTGATCGCGGCATTCCATCCAGGAGGGCCATTTCGCCGAAGAAATCCCCCTCAGAAAGAATTGCCGGTGAAACTTCGTCACCCGCATCCGATGGGAGGACAATCTTGATTCTTCCCGACCTTACGATATAAAGAGAGTTGCCCTCGTCTCCCTTGCGGAAAAGTGCTTCCCCTTTCTTTAAAGATCGGCGTTTTACTACTCTTGCAAGGCGTTCTCCGTCCTCAGTGCTAAGAGAATGAAACAGATCAACACCTTTCAGGAATTCCTCAGGTTTCATAATGTCCTGCCCATTCTTTTAATGAGACCTTTGCATAACGCCCCCTTTTGCCCAATTTCTGCGTCAGACTCAAATTTTAATCCTCGAAATATCCGATATATTCCTGTGGTTAAAATTTTCGCCTTCCTTGAACTTGAACAAAATTGAACATTCTGCAAAGGTCCCTTAATGTTTTACACAAGTTGAAAAATATATTTCTATGAATTATAATACAAATAATATAGCTAATACTGAATGATAAGTCAAAAGATATGTTTAGGGTGATGTGTGAAACAATTAGCTGTCAAAACAAATTCACGGTTTGAGATGATAGACATTACGAATCATGTGAGATCTGTATTACGGGAAAGTAATGTAAAGAGCGGAATATGTTATGTTTTCGTTCCCCATACAACGGCCGCTGTTACGATCAACGAAAATGCTGATCCTGATGTGCCGCGGGATATTATTATGGAACTGGACAAAGTAATTCCACTCCATGATAATTACAGACATATGGAGGGAAATTCTGCCGCCCATATCAAGGCGTCTCTCGTTGGTTCATCAGAGATGATCTTTATTGAAAATGGAAGCCTGGTCCTCGGTACATGGCAGTCTCTTTTTTTCTGTGAATTTGATGGTCCCAGGACGAGGAAGGTATTTGTCAAACTTGTGGCAACTGAGTAAGAACTTGATAATATGGGCAAAGTAAAGATAACCATACTTGGGTCCGGGACGTGCGTGCCTTCCCTGAAACGGAGCTCTCCTTCCGTATTCATGGAGACCGGTGATGAAAATATACTTCTGGATTTGGGCGCCGGGACGATGCGGAGACTTCTTGAGGCCGGTGTAACCATTTCCGGGATTACGCATTTATTTTTTACCCACCTTCACCCCGATCACACGGGCGAATTTGTTTCGTTTCTCTTTGCCACAAAATACCCTGAAACATACAGAAGGAGGACTCCTTTTTTTGTGGCCGGTGGCATGGGGATGAAGGATTTTTATCTTAGGCTCAGGGGGGTCTACGGGCAGTGGATTGAGTTGGAACCGGGAATGATGAATCTGATGGAGGTTGATCAAAAACGACCGGATCGTCTTCATTTTGATTCTTTTGATCTTTATACTCTTCCAATGGAACATATAGAAAGCAGCGTCGGTTTTCGAATTGTGACCTCAGATGGCATATCGATTGCCTATACAGGGGATACCGATTTTTGTGAAAATGCAGTTACAATTGCCAGGGAAGCGGATATTTTTATATGTGAGTCTGCTTTGCCGGATGAGTTAAAAGTACCGGGGCACCTTACACCCTCCCTGGCCGGTGAGATTGCAAAGAGGGCAAGGGTAAAACAACTTGTCCTGACACATTTTTATCCTGAATGTGACTCCGTTGATATAGAAGCCCAGTGTCGAAAGACCTATGATGGACCACTCATTCTCGCTCAGGATCTCATGCGGATGGAAGTTAGTAAAGAGAGGACAAAAGGCGTAAGATGACAAGAATTCGATATTATTTTAAATTATCAAAGAGCATTTTTGCAGAGGCTCTCAGGTCTTTCTTTGATGACAATTGTCTCAATCTGTCGGCAGCTGTATCGTTTTATTCCATTATATCGGTCATACCGATCCTCTATCTCATTTTTTATATAAGCGGTTTTGTGTTAGGATCTTCGGAAAACGCATATATAGCCGTTGTTGACTTTATAAAAGATCTCCATCCTTATGTGGAGGAAAAGTTGCTTTTTGAGATCAAACAATTGTCAGATGTCAGTGGCTTTACAGGGTGGCTGGCGTTTGCTTTTCTTTTGTGGGTTTCTACAATGTTTGTAACTTCTCTGGAAACGGCTTTTACAACGATATTTAGAGTAGAAGATAAGAGGAATTCCTTCAGATCCTTATTCATGGGTGTTGCGGTAATACCCGTAGGCGTTGGTGCGATTCTTTTTTCCATAGTGGTAAATGCGGGGGCGCAATTTCTGAAAAAATGGGAAATATGCAGCTTTTTTCTCTATGGCGCCCTTATAACACATATTATTCCTTTTTCGGTCATTGTTCTGTTTTTTACACTCATATATAAGGTAATTCCCAATAAGAAGATTTCTTTTGTACATGCACTTACCGGTGGCATGATGTGTGCCGTTTTCCTTGAAATTGCAAAGTTCCTGTTTAATTTATATCTATCTTCTGGAGGAAACCCCGCCAGTTTTGTCTATGGTTCACTGAAGGCTTTAATATATGTGGTCATATGGGTGTTTTATCTTGCCTGTATAACTCTCTTTACGGCGGAAATCGTATCCGTTTTAGATCGGAGAAGAGGAGATATATAGATAATCATGTTGGCGTCTTTCATTTTAGCATCTGTTTCTCCCCGGAGAAAGGAACTCCTTGAGGGAATGGGTATCGAATTTGACGTGATTCCCAGTGGCATCAACGAAGATTTCCTGAATGGTGAAACACCGAGGGACCATGTGTTGAGACTCTCTAAAGAGAAAAGTTCCGCTGTCTCTCGTAATAACCCCGATGCATGGGTGTTGGGTGCGGATACGGTTGTTATAATCGACGGGGAAGTCATAGGGAAACCGGGGACACAGAATGAAGCAAGGGCAATGCTGGCCAGGCTGAGTGGTCGGGAACACCAGGTAATAACCGGCTTTACCATTGTGAATAAGAGCGCTGATGTAATGATAACTGATGCAGTGGAGTCATTTGTCATATTTAAAGAGATATCGGAAGATGAGATGGATTGGTATGTAAAAACAAAGGAGCCATACGACAAGGCGGGAGGATATGCCGTGCAGGGGATGGCTGCATTTTTTATCAGGGAAATCCGGGGTTCATACACGAATGTGGTCGGCCTTCCGCTTACGGAAGTTGTGACTGCATTAAAGAGAGTTGGTGCGCTGGTCTTTTAGATTGAGACCTTTTATGTTTTTCGTTCTTTCGTGTTTTCGTGATAGGTTTTTACAAATCATTTTGGTTGCGGCTTTGCCGCCCTGGGAGGGAAATTGATGTCAACAGTAGGAGAAAACATAAAAAAAATAAGAGAAAACATTGCCGAAGCAGCCTTGAGGTCCGGTCGAAATCCCTCCGATATAAGACTGATGGGTGTAACCAAGACGGTAGATGATGACAGAATCATGGAAGCCATTGATTGTGGCGTTGATATTATCGGTGAGAATTATGTCCAGGAGGGAAAAAGAAAGATTGAAAAGATGGGGAAAACTGTCGAATGGCATATGATCGGACATCTCCAGTCCAACAAGGCCAAATATGCCGTCAGATTGTTTGACATGATTCATTCTATTGACAGGATGGGGTTGGCACAGGAGCTGGATAAAAGATCACGCAATGCGGGCATGAAATCAAAGATATTGATTGAGGTTAATGTAAGTGGCGAGGAAACCAAGAGTGGTGTTCCGAAAGAACAGGCAATCAGCCTTGTAAAAGATATCGCCACCCTGGAGAACCTTTCCATACGGGGTGTTATGACAATGCCACCCTGGTTTGATGATCCTGAAGATGCAAGACCCTACTTTGTAGCCCTCAGGGAGTTAAGAGACATGATTGTTGAGGAAAATATTGAAGGTGTTGAGATGGTTGAACTTTCTATGGGAATGTCGGGTGATTACCAGGTGGCGGTGGAAGAGGGGGCAACTATCGTAAGAATAGGCACGTCTATCTTTGGTGAAAGAACGTACTGAAAATTCTGCAAAGGTCTCAATCTGTGAGAAGTTTTTCACAACATAAGTATGAAACTCCTCATATATTATTACCCTGATTATATGATAACGATTTCTCTCATAAAACCCGAGTAAGTCAGAATCGAAAAAGTGAAAAGGAGACGTTATGAAAAATATAAAATCGCTTACAATTATCTTTTTGCTGAGCCTCTTTCTTGTTGTTGCGTCCTATCAAAGCGCTCTTGCCGGGTACCGGGCCGTCAGGCTGACAGTTCCGGCAATTGTCTCGATCGATACGGCAAACAAGGCAGTTTTTATCCTGGAGAGCATTGATGGAGTGATAAAAGTGAGGACTAACTATAAGGCTCACACTGCGGAGTTGCTTTTTGACGATGAGAAAACAAGTGTTAAAAAGATAAAAAAGACCCTCAGGAAAGAAGGTTTTCCTGTAAAAAGAAAAGTAAAGTATTTAGATATTTCTACTTTTCTGACATAAAATTTGATGCATTCGTGAAAAGTCGTCACTCCGGTGAAAACCGGAGTCCAGATGATCTACAACTGCTTGGAAATACTGGATTCCGGCTTTTGCCGGAATGACGGGAAATGGTATTCTTCGACTTTCAAGTAACTCAAATCTACAAATCTTTGTAGCGTTGCCCCTCTGTGGGCAACATATCTGTGGGGCACAGAGGCCCCACGCTACATAACAAGTTACTTCCAATTATAATGCTGACGTGTCGGTATAGCGGAGCTTTTTACGAGACCATCAATCCTACTTCCCCTTATAGATAAATCTTTCGAATAACCTGTGATAGGGGGTCCAGTGTGATTCGTCATCACTCGAACCACCTATGAATTCCTGAAATGCGTTTACCTTGGCATCGAGATCGTCAATCATATTAACAATCACAGCTTCCAGCGTCTTGGGGCGTTTGGGGGAACCGTATTCCAGAACTCCATGGTGACTCAACAATATATGCTTGAGTTCCAATGCCAGTTGTTCCGGAAAATTTTCTATGGAGGAAATCTTTTCGTCAACCAGTTCCACACCGATGACGATATGTCCGATCAGCCTGCCCCTGTCGGTGTAATCTGTTATTTTCACAAAGGAGAGTTCATGTATTTTCCCTATGTCATGGAGGATGCCACCGGTTATAAGAAGGTCTTTGTTTATTTGCTTGTAATGATCTGCGGCAAGATCAAGAAGTCTCGTAACCGAAAGTGTATGTTCCAAAAGTCCCCCGATATAACAATGGTGAAGCCCCTTGGCTGCCGGAGCTCTTTTGAACGCATGTAAAATTTCCGTATCATTGAAAATAGCATTCATTAATTCCTTTAAAGGAGGAGTCTTGATCTCTTCGACAAATTTCATCAAGTCTTCAAACATTTTGTCAATGTTCGATTTGGATGCGGGGGAATAGTCAGCGGGGTCAATATGGGAGTCTTCCACTTTTGCAATCTGGGAGATAGAAAGTTGCGTGACATTCCTGTAGTTTGTTGCCCGGGACCGTATCTCAATTACATCTCCCTTTTGAAAGAGCTTGTTTAGTGCGGATGCGTTTTCCCAGACCCTTCCTTCTACTTCACCCGTTTTATCTCTAAGACGAAGATTCAAATAGGGAGAGCCTTTTTGAGAAATGGCCATATTCTTTTCAGTAACAAGGAAGATATCATTGACCTTGTTGCCGGCTTCTATATCTTTGACATAAATATTTTTAGTAATCAAAACATCACCCGTTCCTTATTGGAGTAAATACTCATCTTTCCATCCCTCATATATCCTATAACGGTTATTCCCGCCTCATCTGATAATGTTATGGCTCTTGAGGTGGGCACCGCGTGAGAAAGAATAATGGGTATTCCTAATTTCCAGACCTTGGATACAATTTCCGAAGAAACCCTTCCGGTTGTCGCGATAATCTTGTCGGAACAATCAATTTCATGAAAAAGAGAATATCCTCCCAGCATATCGATAGTGTTGTGCCTTCCGATGTCTTCCCGGGAAACTATTATCCGGCCCGTCGCGTCGGCAAGTGATGAGCAATGAGTTCCGTGCGTTACCCTGTGGATCTTTGTTGAATCAAGATGATCGGCCATAAGGTTCAAGGCCCTCTCAGCCGAAATATTAATATCTGATGTTATAATTTCTCTGGCTGCATCCGGCCTGCTTTCTCTCGCACCGCTGGACAGGATATATTTTTCGTTAGACAGAATGTCCCGTTTTTTCGAGAAAACATGTACTTTGTAATCTTCATCGGTCAGATAGATCTGTTCTATATCCTTTAGTGTTTCAATGATCCCTTCCGATTTGAGAAAGCCTGTTGCCAATTCCTTGAGGTGAATCCCGGCGCAGGCAATTGTTACTACATTTTGGCCATTAAAATATATTTCTACAGGGACTTCTCTTATTATATGATCTGTAATCCGGGAAGACTGCTTCCCATCATAAAGTTGAACATCATATTCCTCTACTGGTGTTCCTGTATTTTCAGGTTCCATTTTCTTTTTTTTCCCTGAGGACCCGATGGTCACCAACACGAATAGTTAATTTAGTTTTATCAAAATATTCCATAAGTGGAATTATGTATTTTCTGGAGAGACCGGTCATCTCCCTGAAGGTTGCGGGGGTTGACTCTCTGTTCTTCAAAAGAAATTCTTTATAGTCCTTCCGTAGCGTATCTATAAATTGTTTATGATAATAGATGTCTTCATTAATCTTTATAAGGATTCCCTCATTGAACATTACATTCAGAACATTGACGGTTTCCGTTTTTCTGTCAGAAAACCGTTCCATCATTTCTTTGGTTGAGGGAGGTGTCAGCTTCGATTCAAGATATATGCCTGCGATATTTTCCCGCAGATCTCCCAGTTTCCCCTTCAGGTTAACACTGTGGTCCGCCCGGCGAATATTTTCCTGTTCAACAACGATATGTCCTTCATGTTCCAGGTCTCTTATGGCTTTATTAAATAGTTTGGAATCTATAAATCTTCCAGCCCTGGTTCTGAGTTCCTCTTTGGGATGTCCTTCCCTTAATGGGAATCTTTCGTGATAGGTTTTTATTTCCTGTAATATTTTATTCTGCAGGGTCTTGTAGATCGAAAAAGATACAATCCTGAAGTCATCCCTGTCTAAAAGAAGGGCCTCTTTCCTTGAAAACATTCCTTCCAGGATTTTATTTTGTTTATTTGAAGGGATTCCCGTTCTGACCGAAAGCTGCCGGGTAGATATGCCCCTGAGACCCGCACGCTCTATGATGATTCTTGTTTTCTCCTGGCTGTCTGCGCTCTTTAGTCCCTTCAACTCTGTTAATCTTTGTTCAAAGTGCCCTTTGTATTTTTCTGCTATGGGATCGAGAATTTCACCACCTCCGATTGTGCTGACGGGAGAGTAGCTTCGAATGACAAATCGATCTCCGGCTGTTGCAACTGTCGGCGATTCCAGAATGACCTGGGCATAAACCTCTTCACCTGGTTCAATCTCGTTTTTATCGAGCAGTATGATTCTTGAGATTATTTCGCTGGACCCTGTGTGGAAACGAACAGGAGTCCTGTTTTTTAGTTTTTTGCCGGTGCCGGGGAGATATTTGAAAGATATATCCATTCGAACAGTAGGTTCGAAGGTATCAGGAGACGTAAGGACATTTCCTCTTTGTATGGTATCCTTATCGATACCCTGCAAATTCATGGCGGTTCTTTGCCCGGCCACGGCTACCTCCGCCATTTCATTGTGTATTTGAATTCCCCTTATCTTCGCTTTTATCTGACCGGGCATTATTTGTATTGTGTCGCCTACCTTTGCTTTCCCCGACATCAAGGTTCCCGTTATTACTGTTCCAAATCCTTTCATGGTGAATACTCTATCGGCTGGGAGCCTGAAAAAGCCTGAATCAGCGCGTTCATCAGCTACAGAGACGATTTCCTCCAGGGTTGAAATAAATTCCGGGAGACCTGCACCGGTAACAGCCGAAAGCGGGATAATGGGAGATTCCTCAAGGAATGTTCCTTTCAAAAAATCCCGGATATCTTCCCTGACAAGGTCACGCCATTCTTCATCCACAAGATCGATTTTTGTGAGGGCTACAATACCTTTTTTAATGCCGAGGAGCTGGCATATATCAAGATGCTCCCTGGTTTGCGGCATGACACCTTCGTCGGCCGCGATTACCATGGCTACAACATCAATCCCGCCGGCGCCGGCGACCATATTTTTTACAAACCTTTCATGACCCGGAACATCCAC
>CAZGAK010000034.1:0-24211 GCA_964523565.1 uncultured Syntrophaceae bacterium
AAAATTTGAGCCTGACGCAGAAATTGGTCAAAAGGGGACGTTATGCAAAGGTCTCTCCTTCATTATCCTCCATCCAGACTTGTATGCTCCATTTTCTGGTACCATGCGGCGGGATTGGTCAGAAACTCTTCTGTATCCTTCAACGATACAAAATGCTCATGTTCCATATCCGCGAGAAGGTTGAAAAACTGTTTTTCCTTTGGATCGGTAACCTTATCCCGTAAATTTGCATAATAGATTGCGCCTTCTGCTTCAAATTCTATGGCTGTCTCGATCGCTTCAAGATCGTCAGCATCCCCGGGAGGCATTCTTTCTGCTTTCTTTACCATGCCTTTGAGGATATCTTTAACAATGGTATCTTTCACCTTGAGAGGGACTGTTTCAGGCCAGCTTTCCTCTTTCTCCCACTTTTCGTGAAGTTGCTTCAGCCGTTCATAATGTTCCAGCTCTTCGTCGGCAATCTGCCGGAACATGGCCTTGCCAAGAGGGTTCCTGGTCTTCTCTGCGTGTTTAAGATAGAATTCCCGCTCACTTTTTTCGTTGTTGAGGGCTACCTCCAAGGCATTCAGGCGTTCTTTATGTTTCATGATCTCTCTCCTTTTTCTTAAATTCTTTGTTTTCAACAGCCACCTTTATTCTTCTTTCTTTCGTGTTTTCGTGACAGGCCTTTCAAAGCATTCTGGTTGCATCAAAACAATACTGCTATAACAGGCTTCCACTCCCTCATTGGTCTGATCGGTATCTGAGAGAACAACAATTCCTGCAAGACGGGGAGGATCACCTCTAAACATTCTATGGAAGTCTTCAGCAAGATTTCGCTTCTCCCATATCCATCGATTTGCCCTGGTATTTCCCCTTTCTACCACTACTACCTTATGGTTTCTTGATCCAGGATAGTCTATTATTTCTCCTTCCCTGGCATGATTTCCCCAGATGTAGTCGATTTTGAAACCGGGTGGTTCCCTTTCGGGCATTTTAAATCCAAAGTATTTGGCAATTTTCTCAGCTTCCGGGCTACTTGCTACCGATTCCCCACCTTTTCCAAAAATTACACGCACCCTGGCTGTGCAGTCATTTCTGTCTTTCCGGCTCTCAATGGCCATTCCAACAGTCCTGTTGATCTTCCAGCGCCATACGAGAATGGGAAAAGCCTGGAGGTCAACATCGAGTCTCTTTAATAGGGCCGATGCACTATGGAGACTCTTGAAATGGAGAACCGTCCGCTTCTCTTCCCTGAATAAAGACACCCTGTTTTCAGCTACCCCAAGGTAAGTAAGGGGTTCCCACCCCTCCGGAACGGAATCCGACTCTTTTCCCATCTTGAAGCCAACAAGGATGGATCGCTCCTTTGCCTCAGCTACAGATATAAAGGCAAACAAAATTGCCACTACCAATATGAGACCTTTGCATAACGTCCCCTTTTGCCCAATTTCTGCGTCAGTCTCAAATTTTAATCCTCGAAATATCCAATATATTCCTGTGGTTAAAATTTTCACCTTCCTTGAACTTGAACAAAATTGAACATTCTGCAAAGGTCTCGCTCCCAGCTGCTCACTCGAGAACATCGTCCGGAGATAGTTTATACCCTCTCAGGAAATCATCAATGAACATCCTTTTTCTGCCTTCAAGCTGCACCTCTTTAAGATAGACATGGCCATCTTTTGCTGTTACCTGGAGCCCCGACTCCATCAATTTTCCCACTTTTCCCGGCTCCTTTTCACCGGAAGTTTCCATTTTCCCGGAGGTGGCGAGAAAAATCTTCAGTTTTTTTTCTCTCAGAAATGAAAATGCACCGGGAGACGAAGAAAGTCCTCTGATCAGATTAACAATATCTTTCGCACTATTTTCCCAGTTTATATGTCCTGTTTTCTGGGTCAGGCGGGGAGCAAATGTTGCAAGAGACGAATCCTGGGGAGTCCCCGTAATTGTTTCATCGGCCACACCTTCCACAGCCTTCAGAAGAAGCTCTGCGCCAATCTGAGATAATCTGTCATGGAGATCATCATATGTTTCGTCAGAATCTATATCAGTTTCCTTCTGAAGCAGTATGTTCCCGGAATCCACTCCCTCATCCATGAGCATTATTGCAACACCCGTTTTATCGTCACCATTGATAATAGCCCAGTTAATCGGTGCTGCCCCCCTGTATTTTGGAAGCAATGAAGGGTGGACATTAAGGCAGCCCATTGGTGGAAGCTCTATAATTTCCCCGGGAAGTATCTGGCCGAAGGCAGCCAACACCACCATATCAGGCGAGATTTCTCTAAATGTATCCAGAAATTCTTTATCTCTAACCCTTTCAGGTTGTAAGATTGGAAGATTATATTGCTCTGCAAATACCTTGACAGGAGGAGAAGCATACTTTCTCCCTCTTCCTCCGGGCCTGTCAGGCTGGGTAACAACTCCCAAAATGGGATAATCATTCCTTATCAGAATTTCCAGAGACGGAATTGCAAATTCCGGTGTTCCCATAAAAATTATTCCTGGTTTCATGATTGATGTTTCCTGTCTTTCTTCCGGAATATATTTTGAGACCTTTGCATAACGTCCCCTTTTGCCCAATTTCTGCGTCAGGCTCAAATTTTAATCCTCGAAATATCCAATATATTCCTGTGTTTAAAATTTTCATCTTCCTTGAACTTGAACAAAATTGAACATTCTGCAAATGTCTCATTTTATTTAACTATGCTGGTTAATAACCATTTAAAATGATTTTGCCTTGTTTTGCATCATCTCCCAGTCGAAAGTCTTGGCCAGGTTCAAGGCTTCATCTTCCGACAATTCCTTAAATGAAAAGGAAAAAATCGCAGGTCCCGCTCCTTGCCGGTTTAAATACACGATTATCGTACCTTCATTATCTTTCTTGTCGTACACATTCTGGACCATAAAGCCATTTATTCTCTCGATAGTTACTTTTCCTTCGGGAGTTTCCATCTTCATGCCTTCAGCACCCATGGGAGTTGACATTGCCTGATTCCCGATTACTATTACAGCCGTGATTTCCTTATTTCCCTGGGTATAGGAACGCGTCGCGTTTATCATTTTCATGCCGGGCATTTCCATCTTCATTCCTTCAGGTTCTTTGGCTTCCCATCCCGGAAGATCGGTAAGACACGGGTAAAGCGCTTCATAAGACTCCGCCTGAACATTAACAACCCACAATAACATGAAAACAATTGCAAATAAGACAGATCTGCAGCTTCTTGACCACCTGTTCCGTTTTTTCCGCAAAATAATGTTCATCTCTTCCCTCCTCCGTTAAATTAAAAGTTTTTTAACATTGATATTACATATGTTGAATAGGTTTCTGTGAAAGATTTAACCATAGTACCGTACTATCGCACAGAACTGATTTAGTGAGACTTTTGCAAAACGCCCCTTATCGCACAGAACTGATTTAATAAGATTCCAGAAAGTTATAAAAAAGTCAATTCAATAAAGAATTTCTTTGAAATCGACTTGGGATATGAAGTGCTTTACCAAATCAAAACCTCGTCTATTCAAAAGTGTCACAAATATTCCTTGACACTTTAAGCAGTTATGAATAGGAAAGGTGCTGAAAGAAGGGGGAGAAAATGAAAGCGCTTAAAAAGATTTGTTTATATCTCTTAGTCATTATATTTGTCATGTTGGTTAATACAGCGCTATTTGCACAGGAAAAAGGAATAAAAGCCATTCAATTCAGCGACGGCAGTGTTGTTCAGGGAAATATCATTAAAATCAATACCAGTATCATCAAAATAGAAGCAATAACCGGGGAAATAATTGTCCGTGAATTTAATGAGATACTATCCATCGAGGATTATATTGCTGAAGAGGATGCTTCTGAAAGGCCATTTCAAAGACATACGTGGGAATTACGACCAGAAATATCATATATAAAATATGAGGAACCCGGCGTGATGAAAGAAAGTGGGTTCATGTATGGAATTGGCGCCTCATATACCTATCACAATAACATTATGATAAAAGCAGAAGGCAGGTATAGTTATGGACAGGTAGATTATGAAAATTCGGGGACTATAGATGACATAGACGACTATATAATCGAAGTCAGAGGATTGGCAGGGTACGATTTTAAAGTGTCTCATATATCCACCATTACACCTTACATAGGGGCAGGATACAGATATTTAAACGATGATATGGCGGGAAGGGTTAGTTCAACCGGAGCTGCCGGCTATGAAAGAGAATCAAATTATTATTATAGTCCCATAGGCATAGAAACATTTTCTCAATTAAGCAATGGTTGGTCTTACGGGATAAACATCGAGTTCGATATTTTCTGGAAGGGAGAGCAGAAAAGTCATCTAAGTGATGCCGATGCCAGCTATAATGATCTCGAAAACAATCAGAATGATGGTTATGGATGGAGGGGGTCGGTAAGACTTCAAAGAAAAGGCAAAAAAGCAGATTATTCAATTGAGCCGTTTATAAGGTATTGGAACATTAAAAAGTCAGAAAAGGAGAACTGGACGTCTTCAGGAGTAATTATTGGCTACGGCTACGAACCGAAAAACAATTCTACAGAATTCGGCCTCATATTCTCTATAAGATATTAACAAGTTTCAATGTTTTCAGTCTGCATGAATTACTCATAAATACTTATACAGTAATTTGGGTACTCCATGAAATCCAGTTACTATAGTTTATTTTCCATCATCAATTTTTATACCCAGGGATTTGATTTTTCGGAAGAGTGTACTTTTATGGATACCGAGTTCCCTGGCTGTCTTTAATCTGTTCCAGCTATTTCTGCGCAGGGCGTTGGTTAAAAATATCGCCTCCATGTCCTTAAATGTCACCATATCAGAATGCCTGGAATAATCCATGCCGCTTGAGTTGCAAACCGGCTCGGGAAGATGTTCTTTTTGAATCATCTCTGATTTGCAAAGGATGAAGGAGCGCTCTATGATGTTTTTCAATTCCCTTATATTCCCGGGGAAATCATAAGACACGAGACATGCGAGAGCTTCATCGGTAATTGCGGTAATTTCCTTATTCTGGATCGTATTAAAGGTTCTGATGAAATGGTCAGCCATTAAGGGAATGTCCTCTTTTCTTTCGCGCAGAGGGGGTAATCCAAGACGCATGACATTTATCCTGTAATATAAATCCTCTCTGAATTTCCCTTTCTTCATCAGTTCATCCAGATTTTTGTTCGTGGCCGCGATTACCCGGACATCGGTCTTAACACTTTCAACCGCCCCGAGTGGTTCATACGTTTTCTCCTGTAAAACGCGCAACAGGCGAACCTGGAGGGCCGGTGATACGTCACCGATTTCATCGAGAAATATGGTACCCCTGTGGGCGAGTTTGAATCGACCGGGTTTGTCCTTTTTCGCATCGGTAAATGCCCCCGCCTTATAGCCAAAAAGCTCGGATTCCAATAATGTGTCAGGCATGGCCCCGCAGTTTACCACAACAAAAGGTCTGTTCCTTCTCGGGCTTAAATTGTGAATTGCCCTGGCGAAAAGTTCCTTTCCCGTTCCACTTTCACCTTCGATCAATACGGTACTCAAGCTGTCCGCCACATCCGGCAGAATATGAAACATCTGATGCATGGTATGATTTTTAGATATAATATCTTCAAATGTGTATCTCTGTTCAATTTCCTTCCTGAGTTTTTCTACAAGACTGATATCCCTGAACGTTTCGACACCTCCAATGACCTTACCGCTTTTGTTTTTTAAGAGGGCCGTGGAAATACTGATGGGAGATCTTTCACTTTCGGCGTTTATAATATGGATTATTTTATTCACTACAGGTTCTCCCGTAACCATAGTATGTTGCAACGCGCAGTCCCGTTCGCATATGTCGGCTTTCAATACATCCTTGCAATGATGCCCGATTGCCTCCTCCCGTGCAACGCCGGTTATTTTTTCGGCTGCTTTATTGAAAGACGTGATCCGCCATTGATGATCGACTGTAAAGACACCATCGGCAATCGAGTCAAGAATAATATCTCTTTCTTTTCCGGGTTTAATCTTTTCCATGAAAGATAACTTTTTCCGTTCTATCCTTCTTCTTTCTTAAATAATTTTGCCTCTTTTTTCTTCTGCTTTACCAATGTCTTCGAGGCTTTCTTTTCCATCTTGACCTGTTCTTTTGCCTGCTCCAAGTCTGAGCCCTCATCTGTTTTTGTCGATAAATCTTCCGTTGCAGGCTCTTTTAGCGGCACTTCCGATTCTGATTTCTGAAATTTTTCGGATTGTTTGTTATTCGCCTGTGAGACAGTGGATATTTCCGAACCGGCAGCTAATTTCTCTTTCTTCAGCCTGGCCTTTTCCATCAGGTGTTTGGCAAGGCTTTTCCCGAACTGTCCGATAAAACCGGCCAGCAGCACGATAAACACCCATTTTAAAATTTTCAAGTAATCAAATTCGTTCATATTATAAAACTCTATCGAATAACAAGAAATGTTGTAAGCTTCATTCAGGTTTCAAAAAACTCTTTTCAATCATATCGACAAGATCCTTTACTTGTTTCATAGTAAAACAGGGAACATCAATATCCACTGGATCGTCACTAACGACAGCCACAAGATTATTATCTCTGGTAGAAATCAATCTATTATTCCTTTCTTTGCGAAATATTTCTATCTTGGGATGTGGATTCCCCTTATACCCTTCGACTACAATGATATCCACGTTCCTTATATATTTCTCTCTCAGTTCCTCGATATCATGATCTTTCTCAACTTCTTCAATAAGGGCTATTTTACCTGGAGATGATATAATAGTTGAATGTGCACCTGCTTTCCTGTAACGCCAGGTATCCTTTCCTTCGTGATCTATATCGAAACCGTGTGCGCCATGTTTGATTATGGCCACACGGTAGCCCCTGCGGATAATTTCAGGAATCAATCTTTCAATAAAGGTTGTTTTGCCGGCATTTGATTTTCCCACAATGGAAACTATCGGAATCATGTTGTTCTCCGTTATTTCAGCAGGATATTGACGAATCGCAAACAGGGGCGCATCGCGGGGGTTCCCCCACCTTCTGAAATGATCTGTATGACTTTATGGATGTCAAGTATTGCGGTCCCACCCAGATGTGTTACCGGTGTTTCCTGAAACACGTCCACAAGCATTGGCGTTGAAGGACCCAGAATTGCTACATGCCTGGGGTTTCCGAGTTTGCTGAGAGTTTCTTCCATCGTATTATTTAATATTGATGTGGCGGTAATAATGGCAACCGTGCAATTTTGAAGTTTTTTATCTCTTGTTTTATTATCGACAACCTCAATCCGGGTCGGATCTCTTTCGATGATAAAAAGATCTGCTCCCGTTTTTTTTATCCTCTCAACAAGAGGACCAAAGTATCCTGCCATGGCGACCCTGTCCCGGGAGGTCAGGTTCATCAAGCCGATTGTGTCGTTTTCTTTCTCCGAAGGTTCCGGGTTGATGATGGCGTTTGCCGTAGCAAGCCCCAGCGCCTTATCCAGCGGGTTTTTGCCATCAACAAGGTATTTTAAGAGCCTTGAAGCCCTTAATCCTTTAAGGGTGCCAGCTTCATCAAGTGTTGAGCAGCCAGGTGCTAATTCATGCCTCAATACAGCAGCCAATCCAAGCTTTTTACCTTCCAGCTTAACCCCGGCGTAGCCAAGACCAATTCTGACGTCTTCTATTTCAAGCCTGTCTCCCATGCTCGACAGATACTCATAAAGACGTCGAGATATTTCACCTGTTTTTATCACTTTTTTTCTACCCCTTCACCGTCTTTTACATAATTGCCCATAATGGGTCAAGAAAACATGTCGGTTCCAGATTATCAGAGTCTTTATTCTCAACAACTGCGTTTTTTGCGCAGATGCTGGTGCCAGCAGTGAAAAGGTACAAGGACAAAGGATCAAGGAAAAACCTTTAACTTTTAGCCTTTAGCTCTCAGTCCTCATTGCTCGTTGCTCAGCCCTTGCGGCTTTGCCGCATTAGGAATTTATAATTAGATTTTTAACCATTTCCGCATACCTGCGGGAGGCCCCCATATTTGAGGCAACGACTTTTTTCCCCGCTTCCCCTTTCAGGGCAAGAGTTTCCGGGTCTTCTGTCAGCGTTTGTATCTCCCTCAGAAGCTCCTCTTCATTCATTATGGTCATCCCGGCCCCGGCTTCCTCAAGAAGCCTTTTTTCATCCATGAAATCTTCCATGGATGGACCGTAGAAGATGACCTTACCCCAGGCCGCAGGTTCGAGAATGTTCTGGCCACCTTTCTGAACGAGGCTTCCGCCACAAAAAACAACGGTGGCAAGGCTGTACACCTTGAAGAGTTCCCCAATGACATCGATTATGATGATCCTTTCTTTCGTACGCCTTCTCCCCCCATTGATCTCAGTCATGGTGATGCAATCGGAAAATCCCTCTTCTTCGGCACAAGAAAGTACTTCCTCCCTTCGTTCGATATGACGGGGAATAATAATGAGCATAAAATCAGGATATTTTTCGAGGAGTTTCTTATAAACCTTCAGTACGACTTTTTCTTCTCCTTCGTGGGTACTGCCGGCCACGAATACCTTTGAGCCGGAGTCTATATTTAACGTTTCTGCCATTTCCTTTTTCAGTGTTGTGTCTGCTCTGGCTGCAAGGCTGTCATATTTCGCATTTCCCATGACATGAACCCTGGAAGTTTCCACACCCATCATTTTAATTCGATTTGCATCGGTTTCGGAAATCATTCCCATCTCATCGACATATGCCAGTATTTTCTTCCAGAAAAACCTTGTCTTCGAGTACTTCTTGAAGGAACGGGGTGATATCCTCCCGTTCACCATAACGACCTTTATATCTTTCTCCCGGCATATGCGGATGAAATTAGGCCAGATTTCCGTCTCAACAGGAACAAAAATGTCAGGATTTACCAGATTAACCACTTTCCTGATCACAAAGGGGATATCGAGGGGATAATATATATGTGAGGTTGCAGCGGGAACCATACGAAGGGCCATTTCCTGCCCTGTTTCCGTACTGGTGGAAAGGACTATGCAGGCATGAGGGAAAATTTCCCTGAGAGAAGAAACGATCGGTGCCGCGGCTGTAACCTCTCCCACCGATACGGCATGAACCCATATCCTGGGAGAGCCTTTCATCCCTTTAATGACATCAGGCAAGATAAAGCCGAATTTAGGGCCGATGCTCTTTTTGTATTTCCCTGTCAGTATTATCCTTAAAGCGTAATATGGTATCAGAAAAAAGGCGGCGGCAAAAAGGATGATGTTATACAGTCTTAAGTAAATCAATGACTTAACCAAACAAAAAAAGTATTTTCTACACGCCCGGTGAAGATAGAGGTCTTTTATAATCCTGTCAAGCTTCATTTTACAAAAGTTGACATCCCCTTAACCGTATAGTAGTGGGTGACTTGATTCACATTTAGTGGTCATGGGCCATAAAGGATATTTAAAGATGATTCAGCACAAAGCCGGGGAAATAGCGGATTCCATGGAATGGAGAAAGGAGCCTGTTGAGGTTACCCTGGCCAAGGTTGAACCCCTTCTGGCGCATATTCATGCCATACCTCCGGTGGATATCAGCTTTACCGATATTCTTGGAATCCCGGTCCACTTGACCGTTCGAACGTCGGACATCGATGCTGTCAAGTTCCGGGATCTCAAGGAGTGGGGGCAGCTGGATCTTTCTTACACCCATTCGGGCAAAGGACTGACGCCAGAACATTCGCGCCTTTCATGCATTATGGAAGCGATTGAGCGTTACAGTGCGGGTTGCCATTCCCTGAAAGATCGTGTGAAGATTGCGACGTATGAAGAATTGGGACAGGGGGCACTTGACCCGAGGGCATTCTTTCTCCCGCCAGGGGTCGAGTTTTCTCCCGAGCAACCGCTGACGTGGTACCGGGGGATCGACTTGATCAAAAATGAAATGATTTCCGTGCCCGTTGATTTTATTCTCTTGGACATTCCCGATTCGGCCTATCCCTTTGCCGGCTTTGAGACAAAGAGGCTGGGCTTTTTCTTTTCCAACGGGCTGTCGGCGGGCGCGAACCTTGAGGAAGCCCTCATATCCGGTATTTGCGAGGTTGTCGAACGGGATGCGCAATACCGTATTGTTAACGAGATAGAGCCCCTGCCAACAGAACTGATTCTCAAAGGAGACCCTGATTTTGATTTCTGGCAGGCTTTATTTGAACGTAATCAGCTGACTCTCCGGGCCTTCTTTATGTGCCATGTGAGAGGATTTTATTCGGCTATCGTCACGAGCTGGGATCATTACTGCCGAACGTTGGTTATTGGAACCGCTTCAGACCCCGAACTTCGTGTGGCCCTCCATCGCGCTATCCTGGAACTGATTCAGCAGCGGTCGTTCATGTTCTTCAAAAAATGGAAGACCCACCGCGAATACTTCCCCATCGTCAGATATATTCACGACAGGGTTCATCCCGAGTCATATGAGACACTGGTGCCCGAGTCTTTCTGGACCGAGCGTTGTCCCGGGCCTGTTGCCGTTAGAGATGCCGGGGAGATTCATTCAAGAGACCTTCCCAGTCTCCTGGAGGCGCTATCACCGGAGCATCAGGTCATTGGTTTTGATCTCACCCATCCAAAGCTTGGCGTTCCCGTCGTTCGTATCCTTATCTCCGGCATGAAAAACGGATACCTCCATTACAACCCGGCGATTTCATTTATAAAAAAGGAATAAGGACTAAGGATAAAGGTGCAAGGATTTGATGAGCTTTTTTACCTTGAACCTTGAACCTTGGTCCCTGAACCTTTTGCCATATTGACATGTATATATTATTCATATAAACTTCCATAATATCCAATACACGAAAGGAAAAAACAGAATGAGAAGAAACGGTACAATTTATGGTGTAATATTATTTCTTGTCATCTCTCTTGTTGCGTGTGCGAAATACGAAAGGAAGGTTGTACCTTTCAAGATGCCTGCGGCCTATCAGAATGCAACTGAAGTGGCAGGAGCGGTAATCGCTGCCAAGTCGTATGATGATCCGAAGGATGCGAAAGATGCCTTTGGATTCGACATTATTGATGCAGGTGTATTACCGGTTCAGGTGATCTTTGATAATAGAGGGACTCATGAAATTGAAATAATCCCTCGGTCAACCTTTCTGGTGGACACGGAAAATAATCTCTGGCCGATAATAGATGCGCGTCTGGCCTATGATCGCATATCAAAGAAAACAGAACTTGGCAAAGTCGCTCCGGAAGGAGGAAAGGCAGGGCTTCTCGCCGGTACGGCCGGTGCCATTATCGGTGCGGCAATCGGGATCGTTACGGGACATAATGTTGGTGATGCGGCCATGAAAGGGGCCGCTGTCGGAGCTGCAGCAGGTCTCACAATGGGTGGTTCAAGCGGATTATCTGATCAAGACGTACAGAGGCAAATCAGAGAAGACATCCAGAAGAGGTCCCTTGAAAGACGGCCCATACACCCGAAAGAAATTGCCTATGGATTTATATTCTTTCCGGGAGAATCAAAAAAAGCACAAGAGTTGAGACTCTCCATTAAAGAACTGGATACAGGTAATTTGCATTCCATCATCATGAAATTTTAAGTCTAACACGGGGGAAAAATGAAAAAGATTGCTCCGTCCATACTGTCTGCCGATTTCGGCAAGCTCGCAGAAGAGATTCAAAAAGTGGAAGCAGCGGGAGCGGATTTGATTCATGTTGATGTTATGGATGGCCATTTTGTGCCGAATCTGACCTTTGGCCCACCCGTCATTGCATCCATTCGAAAAGTAACCCGGCTCCCGTTTGATGTTCATCTGATGATCGAGAAGCCTGAACGGGCTATTCAGGATTTCGCCGATGCCGGAAGTGATATCATTACCATCCATGTGGAGGCAGAAACCCACCTTCACCGGGCCATTGAGTTCATAAAGGAAAAAGGGATAAAGGCAGGCGTTTCTCTCAATCCTGCGACGCCTTTGTGTCTGATTGATGAAATTATTGAAGATATTGATCTTCTTGTGGTGATGTCCGTCAACCCGGGCTTTGGTGGGCAGCAATTTATAGAAAGCACGCTCGCAAAAATAAAAAAGGCACGAACTCTTATTGATGAGAGAGCGCCCCGTGTCCTTCTAGAGGTTGATGGCGGAGTAAAATTAGACAATATGAAATCCATAAAAGAAGCAGGTGCCGATATCTTTGTGGCGGGTTCGGCTATATTCAAAAGCAGGGACTATAAACAAACAATACAGGCAATGAAAAAAATTCTCGGGACTTGAGCAAAAATCGTCCAACTTATTTTTGCTCAAATCCTTGACCATGAAATGAATATCATTATTGATGGATATAATCTTATCAAGCAATCGGATTCCCTCCGGCGTTTCGAAAGGTTCGGCCTTGAGGAGGGACGTAACGAGTTGATCCGCCGGCTCTCAAATTTTAAAAAAAAGAGGGGACATGAAATAACCGTCGTTTTTGACGGGTGGATAAGCGGCTCTCCGAAAGAGGAATGTCAGAAGGAGGGTGGCATCACGATCATCTATTCGAAAAAAGGTGAAAAGGCTGACGAAGTAATCAAGCGAATAGCAAAAAAGAGTGACAGGGAGATTATTGTCGTTACATCGGATAGAAGTATCGCAGACTCAATCAGCAGAAGCGGGGGCGTTGCCATTTCTTCTCCTGAGTTTGAAGAAAAGATACAAATGTTTGAAACGGGAGTTCCTTTTTATCAGGAAGAAGATGGCGACGAAGACGAAGAGCGAATCCCGGGCAAAAAGAGGGGGCCGTCAAAACGGTTGCCGAGAAAAAAGAGAAGAGCATCGACGAGGCTCGAGAAACTGTAGAGAAGGGAACATGTTTTCGCTTTGAGAGCCAAAATCACATAACTTTCATGAACGATGAAATTTATGTGATAAATCCGA
Source organism: uncultured Syntrophaceae bacterium (assembly GCA_964523565.1). Taxonomy (GTDB): domain Bacteria; phylum Desulfobacterota; class Syntrophia; order Syntrophales; family UBA6807; genus CAZGAK01. Next base: position 12,847 of record CAZGAK010000034.1, read on the forward strand.
ATATCAAATGTTCAAAACATCATTTGTTTTGGATTTAGGGATTTAGTCATTTGAATTTGGTTCGTGCTTCGAATTTCGAATTTAAAATGCTATCGGCATATATCAATCAAAAGTCGTTCGAGGGTAAGCTTCGGATCTTTCCCTGTTGTTTTTAAAGCGACGTCTATGTTACTGATATATTCAAGATATCCTACCAATTCATCGTATGAAAACCGTTCGGAATTTTTTAATGCATTATAGATCACATATGGGTGTTGGCCCATAAGCCATCGACTTTTTTCCCCTTGCTTGCTCTTTAAGTTTGCAATTTCAGGATAAACAACATGCTGGAATTTATTAAAATCCATTCCATTGTGGAAAGAGGGAAGGTAACCCGATTTTAGAAGAATCTTTCCTTGAAGGAGAAAACGAATCTCCCGCGCTATCATGGTGACTATCATGAGATGATGAAAACCATGATCTAGAAGGTCTCTGAATGTTGAAAGGGCCTTTTTAAGGTTTTTGCCAACGAGGGCGGATGTTAAATCGAAGACAGAATCTTCCCTTGTCTTCTCCGTAATGGCCGCTATATCTTCCTCGTTAATGAGTACCCTATCCCCTGCATACGTAACCAGTTTTTCCAACTCCCCCATGGATTCTCTCAGGCTGAAGCCTGTTTTTCTTCCCAGTGCGGCAATTGCTCCCGGTGAGAGTTTTTTCCCCTCCCGTTCAAGAATGTCTCTCGCAGCGTCCAACAATAAATGTTTCTGCCTCTCTTCACCCTTGACCCTTGAAAAGTGAAGAAGAACTCCAACATCAGAGATAATCTTGAATATCTTTTTTCTTCTGTCCACGAGATCAGCCGTCAGGATGAGACAATTACCCGGTGGGAGGTCTTTTTTTAGTATTTCTTCGAGCAGATCCCCATGATTAAGGTTTTTCCTGGTCTGAATACCGAGGCCGGCTGATATTTCTATTATCTTTGGAAGCCATTTTTCTCTGGTTGTCCCGGTTTCTTCCCCCACGGTTTTACGCCAGTCGTCATCGGAAATTTTCTTCCAGCCATCGTCCTGCAGCTCCTCAAGAGTCCATCCAGCCATCTGCAAGAACACACCAAAGGCCTTCGCCGCTCTTCGGGGTTCTCTCTCAATATTTCCAATGATTTCTTTTGCCACATCGGGCAGGGATGCCTTAGAGTAGAAAAGGGTAGTGTTATTTACGACTACCACTTTTTTGCCGGGTATGAGCGGCGGAGTGAGAATGGATTCACATATTGTATCCATATCCGTGCTATTTCCATCCATCCAGAAAAGATTCAGATTTCTCTCCTCACCGGGGATGAGGAGGTCAATAATCTGATGAAGGGCATCCTTGACCAGATATTCCTCGTCGCCATAAATGAGATAGCAGTGAGCTACTTTTCCCATTTTAATGTCGTCAAGAACGGTATTTAACTGTACATTTGGTTGCTTCATGTAAGTTTCTTCGCACGGACAAACAATGCTGAAACAGGTTCAGCCTTCGGTGAGGCTTCGGCGTGAGCTCAGACTTCGGTGAGCTCAGTCGAGCCGTTTATGCCACCCCCTTCGTTAGTCTGTTAAGTTGGCGCCTGTGCTTTTCAAGGGGAAGGTTGATCTGGAAACAGGAAAAATCGAAATGTAACAAATAAGATAGATTAAAGAATTACGTATTTCTGTATGTGTCTTACAACGCTTTCGGGATCATCAATAATCTGAAAAAGATCGGCATCTTCCGGAGACACTTTTCCTTCTCCAAGCATGGTTTTTTTCAACCAGTCTATGAGACCTTCCCAGTAATCGCTCCCCATAAGAATCACAGGGAAGCTTCTTATCCTCTTTGTCTGAATCAGAGTAAGAGCTTCAAAGAGCTCATCCATTGTCCCGAAGCCGCCCGGAAGAATCACGTAGGCCATGGCATATTTGATAAACATGACTTTGCGAATAAAGAAATATTTATAATCAATAGTTACATTGGCGTAGGGATTTGGTTTCTGTTCAAAGGGAAGGTGAATATTCATCCCTACCGATCTACCGCCTCCTTCTGCCGCGCCTTTATTTGCCGCCTCCATAATTCCAGGACCGCCTCCTGTAATTACACCAAATCCGTTTTGTGCAAGGAGACGGGCGAGTTGTTGGGCTTTTTGATAATATTCATCTTCAGGCGTTACTCTGGCTGACCCGAATATACTGACGGCATGTCTTATCTGAGAAAGCTCCTCAATGGCATCCACAAATTCGGCCATGATTCGAAATATCCGCCATGACTCATCAATGGAAAGTGCATCTACAAGGTATTGCTTCTCTTCCATGTTAAAAACGCCTTCGCCTTTTTGCCTTGGCCAGCCTTCTTCTCGCTTCTAGTGCTTTTCTCTTTTTCTTTACAGAGGGCTTTTCATAGGCTCTCCGCAACTTCAGTTCCTTGAATAAACCGTTCTTTGAAAGCTTGTTCTTGAGAATTTTCAAGGCTTTCTCTACATCATTGTCAAATACTTTTACCTCCAAAAAATATCCCTTCCTTTCTGTTTAGATTTTATCACAAGGTGCCGCATATATTACACAAGGGGATAATCTGTCAATATAAAAGATTGATACAAAAAAAGGGCAGACCAACACACAGTACAATGTGACGGCTCTACCCATTTTTCACTAAGTTATATCACTCTCCTTGCCGACTGCTTATATCCCTTAATGCTCCTAAAAACTCCCGGTTTTCTTCATTGCTACCTACTGTTACCCGCATGCAATCTTTCAAAATACCGGGAGATGTAAAATTCTTTATCAGGATTCCCCGTTCAAGGAGTGAACCATATAACCTATTTTTATCGGTAGCACAACTAAAAAGAATAAAGTTTGCGTCTGAAGGATAGGGATGAATATTTTCTATATCATTCATTTCAGAAAAGAGTTCTTCTCTGCTTTTTATAATCTGCTGAATATGTCTTTGAAACTCGTCCTCGTGCTCAATGAAGAAAAGAGCTGCCGCCTGGGAGATGGTATTAATATTGTAGGGAAGCCTTACCTTGTTCAGCTCGTGAATAAGGGACGGTTGACCTATAAGCATGCCGATTCTCATAGCTGCAAAACCGACCTTGGAAAGGGTTCTCAGAATAACGAGATTTTCCCATTTATTAATATCGGGCAGAAAGGTTTTACCTGAAAAATTAAAATAGGCTTCGTCAATAACGACAATTCCGTTTGATTTACTTAAAATATTTTCAATTTTCTCCCGATCAAAGAGATTACCCGTTGGATTATTCGGATAACTCAGGAATATCAAATGGGGAGTATTCTGTGACATGTTATCGAGAATCTGCCCCGTTTCGAGATCATATTGATCGTTCAGGGAAATCTCTATAACCTTATGACCCGCATTCAAGGCACTGATCCTGTACATGGCAAACGTGGGGATTGGAATTATGACACTACCCGAAGGGGAAGAATTAAATGCCGTCAGCAGTATTTGAATAAGTTCATCGGACCCATTACCTATAAGGAGCATAGTGCTGTCAACGCCGTAATAATCCGCAAATCTGGCCCTCAGCTCGGGTGAGCCGGGATCAGGATATCGGTTCAGTGAGAACGTCTTCAGATATTCGAACATCTCTTTTTTCAGAGAGGGTGAAATGGTGAAGGGATTCTCATTCGCGTCAAGTTTTATTCTGCAGGGCCGTTCCTCAATAGGATATGCATCCTGTTTTAAAATTTTTTCCTTTATTATTCTTTTAATATCCATTCAATCGCCTTTCCTTCCATATTCCATCGACTGTCCATATACTTGTGTTGTAATAAATGTTCTTTAATGGTTTCCTCCTCAGGGGTTAGCTTACCTTCGACCAGGCGAATACCCAGAAACTCTTCAAAACTCGAAGCCAGGATCTGGCAAAAACTCATATAATCCGTTTTGATGTTAGCGGTTTCATGAACGGATGTAACCTGTTTTTTCAGTTTCTCTTTTTGCCCTGTTATATCGGCATCAGATTTAGCGATTACGGAATATGTCTGAGCTGGATCAAATTCCATTAAAATAGATCCATGTTGGAGAAATACCCCTTTCGATCGCATCTGGGCGCTGCCACATATCTTTTTCCCGTTTACAAGAAGCTCATATTGGGAAGGTATGGAAAAACATAATGCTTCTAACTCCAGTGCTCCCGTCGACCTGCCTTCCTTTAACAGGTCTGCTTTTATGCCCAGTTTTGCCAGGCCCGTTGCAATACATCCACTGATGACCCTGTATGTCCCGAGAAGACCGCGGGGAAAGAGAGGATTATCTTCTCGTGCAACGACGGAATACGTGAGATCTTTTTCATGAAGAACAGCCTTGCCTCCCGTCGGCCGTCGTACAACATGTATGCCCATGTCATGGCAGAATTCTACATTTACTTCGTCTCCTGCATTCTGAAAATAACCTAAAGATACTGAAGGACTCTTCCATCCATAGAATCGAAGTGTCGGAGGCATTTCCTTTTGTTGGTTTACTCGCAAGATGGCCTCATCAATAGCCATATTTTCAAAAGCGTCGTATTGGTTGAAGGAAAGATATCTCCACTCTTCCACTTTATTTCACCGAATCCCTTCTTCATCCTCTATATAGTCACTGTATTCCATTGAATCAAGAAGATTGTCCAGTTCGCTCAGATCACTTAAGGAAACAATAATCATCCAGCCGGTATTATAAGGATCGCTATTGACGATTCCCACATCATCAGACAGTTCTTCATTGATACTGATGACATCGCCGCTTACGGGGGAAATTAGTTCAGCAACAATCTTGGAGGATTCTATAGTTCCGAAAGGTTCATCATGTTCTACATACGTATCAACAAGAGGAATTTCAACAGAGAATATTTCTCCCAATTCTTCCTGGGCATAATCCGTAATTCCGATCGTTGCCAGGTCACCATCAACCCTTACCCATGTATGCTCACGACTGTAAAGCAGATCATCCGGAAAAGACATGAGCTGACGACCTCCATTGTTTCAAATTATAAGACCATGAGTTCCTTTGGTACGTTGGACAAAATTTCACATCCATTGTTTCCAACGACAACCATATCCTCTATTCGCACTCCCCACAAATCGGGTATGTATATACCGGGTTCGACAGTAACGACCATCCCTGTTTCAAGATAATCAGTACTCTTCATGGAGATTGTAGGAGTCTCGTGAACGTCAAGACCTACACCATGACCAGTGCCATGAGAAAAGTATTGTCCCATGCCGGCTTTTTCTATCCATTCCCTGGCGATCCTGTCAATCTCACGGCAGCTAACTCCGTCCCTAACGGCATCCAGCGCTCTATCATGAGCATCCTTGACGATGTTATATGTTTCTTGTTGCTTTTGCGTAACTGAACCAACAACTATGGTACATGTTTCATCGGAACGATACCCCTTATAGACGACACCATAATCTATTACAACAAAATCCCCGTCCTCAATCTGACGAAAGCCAGGTTTTGCATGGGGCATAGCTGAGTTATGACCGGAAGCTACAATAGTTTCAAAAGAAGGTGCCTCGCCCCCCAGATCTCTCATTTTCGATTCCAGGCTCAGGGCAATATCTCTCTCCCTTACTCCCGGTTTTATTTCTCCCATTATGAACGTAAGGGCCTGAGATGCTATGTCGGCTGCTTTCCTGATATATTCAACTTCTCCGCCATCCTTAACAGCCCTGATAGAGTTTATATCTGTTGACAGGGAGACTAAAGTTACATTCTCCAGTCGATCCCGGAGGTCGAAATATTTATCACAGGTAATAGCTGATGATTCAAATCCAACAGTCTTTACACCGCAACCTGAAATAAACGTAACGAGACCTTCTGTTTTATCCGTGTACTGAAAAATATCGCAATTTGCGACCTCTTTTTTCGCCTGCGTAACATAGCGACCATCAACCAGTAAAACATTATTCTTGTTTCCGATAAACAGAATACCGTCACTTCCCGTGAAACCTGTGAGATACCGGATATTTTTCATATCAAAAAAAAGGATACCCTCTACCTGAAAGGTGGCAAGTTTTGATTTGATATCCAGGGTCCTTCCCCTCGATACGGCAGGTTTATCCATTATTACGACTCCTTTTCTAAAGATTATTCAACCACCTGTTCAGTTCTTCAACGATCAAAGCCTGTTTGTTTACCTTTCCCTTGCCCATTAAGGTTTCAACATACTCGAGTCGTTTCAGCACCTTTGTGTTCTGTGGGTCTCTTTTTATAATTTTTTTCAATACATTCCGCGCTATTGTCAGATGGCCTTGCTTGATATAGAGCTCTGCCAGGGTAATGGTGTGAAAATCTGATGAAATCTGCTCAATATCACTCACTTCGTCATCTGCTGTTAGCTCATCAGATTGGGAATCCTTCTCTGCGGATGAAATTTTTCCAGATATTTGTTCCTTTTTTTGCGAGTCGGGGTTAAGATTAAGCGCTTTTCGATATGATTGTGTTGCCTCGCTGGCCAGCCCCTTTTTATGATAAATATCCCCCAAACATTGATAGATTAGAGACCAGCCCCTGATAACTTCTTCCAGCTCTTTCAGGATTTCCGAAGCCTCTGTCAATTTTCCCATATTAACCCGGCATGATGCAATGACAAGCCATGCATCTACATCACCGGGAAAACGACTCAACCTTTCCTTTGCAAGTTTAATGGCCTTGTCGTATAATCCCTCTCTTAAATACCCCTCCTCCACGGAGAGAAAATCCTGTCGTTCCTTAAGGTTAATAGAATGAGTCATATTGAACAAACCAAACAAACTAATTGACACATGGGCTGCCGGAATGTTAATCACCCTGTGTTTTTAATATTCAATGTTATATGCTTTAGACCCGAAATAATGAAACTGTGTGTGAATGAATACACATTAAGTATATAAATTATGTTATTAATGTAAAAATTTCAAGGAAATTTACTGTGTTTTTATCAAACCTTCAGTTTATAAAATATTTATTTGTTTCCTCTATCCTTTTATCCAATATTATAGCCACCAAGATCATTGTTGCAGGTGGTCTTATCGTGCCGGCAGCCGTTGTTCTTTATCCTTTGACTTTTCTTTTTACCGATGTTGTCTCTGAAGTAGAAGGAAGGAAGAGTGCTCGGGATCTGGTCATGATGGGTTTTTATATGTCCATCATAATGGTTCTGATACTTTTTATCGGTAAAATACTTCCACCGGCACCATTCTGGAAAAACCAGGAAGCATACAATATAATTCTCGGATCAACACCGAGGATTGTTCTGGCATCCATGATAGCCTATTTGATCTCTCAAAATCACGATGTGTGGGCTTTTCACTGGTGGAAACAGAAAACTTCCGGAAAGCATCTCTGGATGAGGAACAACTTTTCCACGATCACTTCTCAATTAATTGATTCCGTGTTGTTCATCGGGATAGCCTTTATAGGAATATACCCTCTGAAAACCATTGGGGTCATGATTTTCAGTCAGTATTTAATCAAGGTGGGGATTGCCCTCCTTGATACACCTTTTTGTTACATATTAGTGAGGATTTATGGAAACCATAGAGAACAGATACAGAGAGCGTGACTATGAAGTATGTATAAGGTTCCCGGAATTCACCTGTCTTTGTCCCAAGACTTCTCAGCCTGACTTTGCCGAAATTATTATCAATTACGTTCCAGATGAGCTCCTTGTTGAACTGAAGTCACTGAAATTTTACTTAAACTCGTATCGTAACGAAGGGATCTTTCATGAAGAGGCCGTAAACCGGATTTTGAATGATTTTACGGAGAAGGTACGCCCAAAGAAAGTTGAGATTATCGGCAACTTTAATGTAAGAGGCGGTATATACACCACTGTGAAGGCGACATATCCGTAGGGCCTGATCCCTCTTCTATTCAGGAACAATTCTTGGTGTAATGAAAACCAGCAGTTCCCTTTTCGTTGTAGTGGTAGTCTTGTATTTGAAGAGCCAGCCCAGGACCGGTATTTTTGAAAGCCAGGGCACACCGCTCATTGTTTCTGATTCATTCGTTTTATAAATTCCACCGACGACGAGCGTATCGCCATCCCGGACAAGGACTTTTGAATCCACCATACTCTTAACGATGGGAGGGTTTTCATTGCTTACATTTGTCTTGTTCCAGTCTGCGTAGTTATTGGAGGCTGTTACCTCCATCGAAATTTTCCCTTCCGGAGTTATTAAAGGCGTTACTTCGAGACTCAAAACGGCGTCCTTAAACTCCATAGGGGCATCCCCTCCCGATCTATATGGAATTTCCTCCCCCTGCGTTATCGTTGCCTTTTCACCATCAAGTGTGGTAACCTTTGGAGATGAAATAATCTTTCCTTCACCCGTTGTCTCAAGGGCCGCCAGCTTCGCATCCAGTATAGTCGAGGCTGTACCCAGTACAAAACCGAGCGCCGGCGCGGAAGCAGCAGCGGCCGACGGAAAATTAACTGCAATGTTGCTGCCGGTTAATCCTATGCCGGTACCGGGAACAGCAGTTACTGCCGTATTTGAGCCTGATGCGGTATTTCCAACCGCCATACCGAAATCCCTGCTACCCCAGGAACCTTTAAAGCCGCCGCCCCATATAACGCCCAGTTCTCTGGAAAAATTCGTTGAAACTTCAACAATCTTTGCTTCTATCGAGATCTGCCGCAGCTTTCCCTGCTCTGCGTTGAGCTTCAGCTCTCTCGCTTTCCGTATTTTCTCCGCCGCTACCAGAGCTGACTCGGCTGCCTGTCGGGTAGATTCATCCTTTTGCTTTTTTGCCAGGGTCATTACACTGATGACGCTGCCCAATTCCTTCTTGGCAAGGCCATTGGTATCGAGGATGGTGTCGAAGGCCTGATCCCATGGAACATCCTTCATATAAACAGTGACTGTTCCCTTCACATCCGGGCCGGAAACAATATTAATACCGCTGATTTCGGTTAACAACCTGAATACGCCTTTTATGTTGGCATCCTGAAGATCCAGGGTTATTTTGCGACCGGTGTATGCCTGTGCTGTCCCGGCTTGTGCAGTGTCCGCATCTTTGGGCGGAACCGTATCTTTAGATAATGCCTCCTCTTTCATCATCATCTCGAAAGTCTTCATTGAGGATGCCGGTTTTTCTGTCCCAACGGCTTTTGTGCCAATTCTCGCCGCCTTCTCAGGGAGATCTGCCTGCGTCTCACGGACGGGCAGAGTGGAAACATCAAAATCAATGATATACCCGCTAATGTCTTCCCTGATTCTGTATGGAACCATTTTCCCAAGGTATATCTGAACGTAACCCCACTTCTTGCCATCGATGATCTTCTGCATGGGAAGAACATAATGAACATTTTCCAACAAGCCCTGTCCCTGTCTTTCCCTCATTTTTTCAGATACGAAGGTGTCCGCGAGCTTTATGATGACGGAATTACCCGATTCCCTTGCTACGTCAAAACCCGATGCCTTTGAAAGGAGAAGGTAAATTCTTTCTTTTCCGCTTATTCTTTCAAATGTCAGTCCCTCCAGATAACCACCGGTGTGGTCTTTGACTTGAGCTTTTACTTTTTCTTCAGTATCCGCCGGAACTTGTGTGACGTCGGCTTTGTGCTTACCTGCAGCACAGCCGAAAAAGATCAACACGACGACTAAACAAGGGATGATTGCAGAAAATCTTTTCTTTTTCATGGTTCTTCCTCTGATTCGATATGAAGTTTCATGATTTTATGTTTTACCTTGGTTTCTCCACTAACGTATTCTACCTTTTCCTCTATAATGATTTTATCTGCCAGTATCTCTTTTACTCTGCCTTTTTGGGGACCAATAAGCGTTCCCTTTGAAACGGGATAACATTTCCCCTGCGTATCTTCTATCATGGCCACACTTTTCCCATTACCCGTAACGATACCTGCAAGCTTCAGTTCATCTATACTGAACTTTTCCAATGCAGTCAGCGGGGTGGCTTCCTTCGTTTCCACCCCCACCCCCACCTTCTTCCTGCTTGTTTCAATTAAGGGCTTGAATGGATCAGGCCTTCCCTCGGGATTATAGCTATAAGTTCCAACCTCTTTCTCTTTTACATCATCTGCATAAACAGGACAAGCTATCACTACAGTGAAAAAGGATAAAAAGATCACCGTCGCAAATTTCAGCACATTATTTTTTGCGCTTTTTCTTCTTCTTTTCATTGTCACTTTCATTTTTCTTTTCCAGAAACATATATGTTTTTATGACACAGTTTGTCTGTAGAAGAATTTTCTCGCCCGCCGTCTTCTTTGCCTCAGTGATTTGAATATCCGTTATGTTAACGATACGGGGAAGTTTTGCCACGCTTTCAAAAAAAAGGGCAATATCGTGATAGTCGCCTATGACGGTAATCTTTACAGGTATATCCGCATAAAAATCTTTTGGGACCGGTGGCATTGGTTGGAAAAGCAGAAAATCGAGGCCCTTTTTTATTCCCGCCCGGGAAACAGAAGTAAGAAGGCCGGGTATTTCTTTTTGCTCGGGCAGCTTGGCCAAGGCTATCTTAAGCTTCTCATTCAGGAGAGCTATTTCTTCTTTATGCTGTTTTATCCGGCGGGCCACCTTTTCCTTTTCTTCAATTTGTCTTTCAAGGGTCTCTAATTTATCTGTTAGCCTGCCTTTCTTTTGAAGTGCAGCCTGGAAAAAGAAAAAATAATAGAAATAACCGATCAGGAGAAACAGGAAAAGAACAAGCAGAACCTTATACTTGGTTGGCATTCCTTTTATGTCTTCTACAGTGATTGGCATGTTCTAACCCCTGCTCAAAATACAGGACAACGTAAAATTCATCAGTTTTTTGTCAGAGAGGCTTATCTGTTTGGATGAAATCAAATCTACAGAGATGATATATTGGGATGTTTCCAAATTTGTCATATAGAGGGCTATAACAGAATTACTTAAAGCGATACCCCCTAAACGTACATCCTTTCCCTTCTGTGAAACAGAGGTAAGCCATATCTTCCCTGAAGGTATCTTTCTGGCAATCTCATCCAGGATGTGAACAGGATAGATCCTGTTTTTTTCCAGATCACTTATGATACCCAGCTTTTTTTCTATAATGGCCTTATCTTTTTTGAATTTCTCAACATCGCCCGTTATCTCTGTAAGTTTTTTTAACCGGGCCTCTGAATTCTTAACCTGTTTTTCAAGGGAGTTGATATCCATAACCATATACATGTGCACAGATCCGATCACGAAAAAGAACAACGCAAAAGCAATGGAAACAATTAAAATCTGCCGGTGAATGCCTGCCTTTTTCTTTTCTTCCCTGTAAGGAAGAAGATTGATCTTAATCATTTGTCGTCCATCCTTCTCAGGGCCAAGCCAACACCAATGGTTGCTATCGGAGCTATATTTTCTAAAAAAGCTTCCTTGAATATTTTTCTGTCATAGGTTAT
>CAZGAK010000035.1:0-22684 GCA_964523565.1 uncultured Syntrophaceae bacterium
AAAATAAAAGGCGGCTTTTTGAGATTGCCCGGGCATTGGCGGGAAATGATTTTCCAGAAAAGACGGGAACAGCGCCGACAGTTTCCCCTTCTTTAACAATGTGAAGAATCTGTTCTTTTCCTTCGGGAGACACCTTGTAGACCTTGACGATTCCCGTTATGACGAGATAGAATCCGTTGCCTTCATCCCCGTCAAAAAATATGAACTCACCTTTGTTGAAGTATTTATCAATCGATATCCCTCTAATCTCTTTGAGGTAAACATTGGAAAGTCCCCCGAAAAGCTGGCTCTTTAACAGGATGTCAAGAACTTCGGTCATCAATACAAATCCTTTTTATTGGAAAAATATTACTTTTTATTAACATAAGTCAAGGCAAGGCGCTATTTATTAAGATATATTCGTAAGCAACAATAACACCAATCAATATTATATAAAGGAGAAATCACATGTTTTGTTATCAATGTCAGGAAACGGCAAAGACACAGGCTGTAGTGTAAAGGGTGATCTTATGAAGGTGTTGCGCAAAATAATCGAAATTGACGAAGAACTGTGTGACGGGTGCGGGCTATGCGTGCCCGGATGTGCCGAGGGTGCCTTGCAGATCATCAACGGCAAGGCACGGGTTATTGCGGACAGATATTGTGACGGTCTTGGTGACTGCGTAGGGGAATGTCCAACCGGGGCACTCAGAGTTATTGAACGGGAAGCATACGAATTTGATAAAGAGGCTGTAAAACAATATCTCACAGAAAAAGAGATGCCCATACTGTCCTGCGGATGCCCGTCAACCAATATCCAGACCTTTGCAGCACCGTCATCCTGTCAGGAGGCGAACAAGCCTGCCGGTATCGAGGGGAATTGTAAATCTGCTCTTACCCACTGGCCGGTGCAGATAAGGCTTGTGCCTGCAAGCGCCCCGTTTTTGCAGGGAGCCGATCTCCTGATACTGGCGGATTGCAGCGCCGTCGCTTTTCCCACTCTTCACAGGGATTTATTGAAAGGGAAAGTGGTTATGATGGGGTGCCCGAAATTCGATGATGTTCGTGATTACACAGCGAGGTTTGCCGACATCTTCAAGATTGCAAACATCGGAAGCATTACTACTGTTACCATGGAGGTTCCATGCTGTTCCGGCCTTCCCATGATAGTGAAAAAAGGAATGGAGGCAGCGGGCAAGGAAATACCCATGGAAGAGGTGGTTCTAAGCACAAGAGGAAAAATCTTTACTAAAAAAGATTTGATTCCCGGCGAGTTTCAGGTTTAGATCTGCTCTGGGAAATAGAAAAAATTTTTAAATGAAAGGCTTTTGTCACTTTATCTTCCATATGGTTCCTTTGGGAGTGTCGAGGACAATTATCCCCATTTCTGAAAGTTTTTCTCGTATGCGGTCGGACTCATTCCAGTTACCGGCGGCTCTGGCTTCATCTCTTTTTTTCAAAAGATCTAATGCTTCTTCGCTGATTTTTTCCTCTTCAAAATCCATGATTCCGAGAACGGAATCAATTTTCTTCATTGTCCTGATAATCTTGCCCCATTCCTTTTTGTTGAGCCTTCTCTCAGTCAGAGGAACGTTGACTTTTCTTATGAATTCAAAGACAGACGCAAGAGCACCGGAAATATTTAAATCGTCATCCATTGCTTCAGTAAAGTCCTGATTAACATTATAGATAAACTGATCCACATCAGGGCATCCTTCTCCGGATGTGAAGCGAATAAGTCTTTGGATAAATCCGTTGAGTCTTTTGGTTGTGTTACGTGCCGTATCAAGTGCTCCGAATGAGAAATTCAGCGGTTTTCTGTAATGTGAACTGAGCAGGAAATACCTGATTTCTCTTCCTTTGTATCCTTTCTTCTCAAGATCTTCCAGGGTGAAAGAGTTGTTTGACGAGCGGGACATCTTTTTCCCGTCCAGCATGACCAAATCGGCGTTAAGCCAGTAATTAGCGATCCGCTTTCCTGTTGCCGCCTTTCCTATTGCCATGACATTCTCGCAGTGAGGAAAAACAATATCTGAACCGCTCGCATATATATCAAAAGTGTCTGCCAGATATTTCAGCGAGATTGCCGCACATTCAAGATGCCAGCTCGGTCTGACATTCCCCCACCGGGTTTTGTAATAAATCCCCTTCTTTAATTCGGCAAGAGTTGATCTTTTAAGGAGGGCGAAATCGACAGGGTTGTCTTTTTCGTAATTATCCCGGTCTGCGGTTTTTGTATGTTTGGCCTTATTCAGATCTATGTTTGACAGCAACCCGTAATCATCAAGCTTTGATATATCGAAGTAGACGGATCTCAACTTTTCATAGGCATATCCTTTTTCTACTAACTTTTCGGCAAGTTCGATCATTGCATCCACATTTTCACTCGCCTTCGGATAGGCATTCTCATGCCTGATATTGAGTTTTTTCAGATCCTCGATAAATTGTCCGGCATGTCTATCTGTAAATTCTTTGACATCCATATTGACCTGATCTGCGCCCATTATCGATCTGTCGGATAAATCTATGATGTTGGAAACATGTTTTACACTGTGGCCCTTGAATTCCAGATATCGAGCGATCATATCCGAAATAACAAAACGGCGATATGTCCCTATATGGGGAACATCATGAACAGTGGGACCAGATGAGTGCATGAGTACCTGCTCAGAATTTACCGGTTTGAAAAATTCCTTTGTCCTTGTTAACGTATTGTATAATTGGAGGGTAGTTTCTTCTTTATCCGCAAAGAGTTCCGTACTGAGGTACCTTTCTCCACTATCGGGAAAAAGAACAACAATCACACCGTGTTCCATTTCTTTGGCCTTTTCGCAGGCCACGTGCATGGCAGCACCTGAACTCATTCCGGCCAGAATTCCCTCTTCACGGGTAAGTCTTCTGGCCATGTTAAAAGCATCATCGTCCAGGATATTTACCTTTTCATCCAGCCGGTTTCTGTCAAAAATGCCCGGCTGGTATGACTCTTTCATGTTCTTCAGGCCCTGTATCTTGTGGTGCAGATACGGCTCAACTCCTACGATTTTAATGTTTTCGTTATATTCCTTGAGTCTTTTGGAAATACCCATGGCGGTGCCCGATGTGCCCAATGAAGCGACAACCATTGTAACTTCACCCTCTGTCTGACGCCATATTTCCTCTGCCGTACCGTAATAGTGGGCCATCACATTATCTTCGTTATTAAACTGATCAGGAACAAAGTATTTCTCCGGGTTTTCACGCAACATGTCGTACACCACTTCTATGGCACCATCTGTTCCAAGATTTGCCGGTGTAAAGAATAATTGCGCTCCCATGGCCTTTAGTATCTTTTTTCTTTCCTCACTGGCTGACTCGGGCATTGCCAGAAAAAGTTTATAACCCTTCGCAGCAGCTACAAGAGCAAGACCTATACCTGTGTTTCCACTTGTGGCTTCCAGAATGATTTTATCCCCGGCAAGTTCTCCTCTTTCTTCCGCTTTTTCAACCATATAAAGGGCCGTTCTGTCTTTTATGGACCCACCGGGGTTGAAACTTTCCAGTTTTGCAAATATTTTAACCCTGTTGCTGGGATTCAATTTGCGAATTTCAACAATGGGAGTTTTGCCGATCAGATTGAAAATACTTTGATAACTCTTTGTCATAATATCCAACTCAGGGTCGCTTACAAAAAAGGGGTCAGACTACAGACCCCCAAAATTTCAGAAATAACTTTGCATGTTATTAAAACAATCAACTGTCTAATTTAGGTACGGGAACCTTAATAAATTGAACTCCCTCTTCCCTCAGGGTTTCTTCCTCCTCTTTTGTGGTAGTTCCCTTTATATTTCTCTTATCCGCCTCACCCCTGTGAATACCCAGAGCGACATCGGCAAACCTGTTTCCTACATCATCAAATTCCTTGTCCAGGTACTCATTAAACATCTTGATTGCCATAAGAGGAGATATTTCCTTGGATTTCATTTTATTTCTTGATTCTTTAACATCTTTTCCCGAAATAGTAGCAATAGAAGAGGGCATCATATCGATTTGGAAACTTCCACATATGGGACAGCTAACGAGCTTTTTCGTTTTCTGCTCTTCAAAAGAAGCCCTGTCGTTGAACCACCCTTCAAATTTGTGGTTTTTTTCACATTTTAGATCGAAAATAATCATGAACCTTTATACCTCTCTTAGTCACATGATTTCTTTGCCAGAATAACATGATTCTTTATTGAAGACAACGATATTTGTAGTTTCAAGTATGACAAATATCTGTTAATTTAATAACTAAAACTCATCTGTCCAACTATTTCGCGAAACAATATTAAAAAACTATGGACATTTGAAAACAAATTATATAATTAAACAGGTTGTCGGGATGTGGCCCAGTCTGGTAGGGCACTGCGTTCGGGACGCAGGGGTCGCGCGTTCGAATCGCGCCATCCCGACCATTTATATTTACCCACCCACAGCTCCAGCCATTTTAAAGATGGGAAGATACAGTGCTACAATCATTCCTCCCACTACTCCTCCAAGAAATACCATCATGAATGGTTCGAGTAATGATGTCATGGCCTCAACTGCTGCATCAACTTCATCATCATAAAAATCTGCAATTTTAGCAAGCATCGAGTCGAGAGCACCGGTGTTTTCACCCACGGCAATCATGGAAACGACCATTGAAGGAAATATATTGGCCTGAGCCAGTGGTTCCGCAATAGTTTTCCCTTCGCTAATACTTTTTTTCGTATCCAAAAGGGCATTTTCTATAACCCTGTTTCCAGCGGTCCTGCTCACAATTTCAAGGCCTTCAAGGATAGGAACACCACTGCTTACCATAGTAGAAAGGGTCCTTGAAAACTTTGCAACGGCAACCTTCTTTAATAATATACCGAAAACAGGTGTCTTTAGTACCAGCCTGTCTATTTGAAGCCTCCCTCGTTCAGTTCGGTAATATCTCCTGTATCCAAAGACGAAAATAACTATGGCAACAAATATGTACAATATATTATTTTGTACAAAGGCGCTTGCATCGACAAGAAATTGCGTAGGTGCAGGCAACGCCCCTCCCATACCCTCAAACATCTCTTGAAAAACAGGAACAACTTTCCACAAGAGTAAAATTACAACAGAGATGGCAATGACAAGAGTAGCGGCAGGATATGTCATGGCCCCCTTTACCTTGCTCTTTAATTTTATTGCTTTTTCCATATAGACAGAAAGGCGGTTAAGAATGACATCAAGGATCCCCCCCGCCTCCCCCGCGGCAACAAGATTGACAAAAAGTTCATCAAATATCTTGGGATGTTTCTTCAATGAATCCGTAAGGGTAGCTCCTCCTTCTATATCATTCCTGATCTGTTCGATGATTCCCTTAAAGGTTTTATTTTCTTCCTCTTGAGCAAGAAGATCCAGACTATGAATAATGGGGAGCCCCGCATTGATCATAGTGGCAAACTGGCGTGCGAAGACAACAACGTCCTTTTCCTTGACCTTCGGTTGCAGGAAAGCAATATTTTCGAAGAGATCTTTTGGCTTTTTTTTGATCTTGATATTTCGTATACCCTGTCGGCGGAGCTGCGTCCTCACAATCCCCTCATTGGGGGCTTCCATTTTATCTTTTCTGGATTCTCCTTTTTTGGTGACTCCTTCCCATAGATAAACAGGCATGATTTGTCCCTCTTTCTACACTTTGTCTTTTTTGTTTAATAACTAATAATATTTAACAACTCATGTTTTTGGGGCCTGGGTGCAGTTTAAAAGCCAATTAATATCTTCTCCGTTTATTCGTCATCTCATAAAGGATAATACCTGCCGCCACGGACACATTAAGAGAATCAATATTTCCTGACATTCTTATAGAGATTAAAAAATCACACTTTTTTCTGACAAGTGGTCGGATTCCTTTTCCTTCACTTCCCATAACGAGACCTGTTTGTCCCTTATAATCACAGGAATACAAATCTTTATCCGAAGAGGCATCGGTTCCATATATCCAGAACCCCCGCTCCTTCAGATAATCGATGGTCCTTGATATATTTACCACTCTGGCAATGGGAATATGTCGTGCGGTACCGGCGGAAACCTTAATAACGGCGGGCGTAACGGATGCTGCGCGATTCTGCGGGATGATAATGCCATTTATCCCAAAACAATGACCTGTTCTTATCATTGATCCAAGATTTTGAGGATCTTCTATACCATCCAGGATAAGAACTAATCCACCCTTTAGAGATTCATGACAATTGGCAATTATATCGTCCACACTGGCGTAAATATAGTCCCCACATATACAGATGACACCCTGATGAGATTTATGCCCTGAAATATTACTTATATAGTTCCTGTCATTGTACTCTACCGTTACTCCCTTTTGTGCCGAGAGTTCCAGTATTTTCTGGATGTCATGCCCCCTTCTTCCCTTCGCCAGAACAACTTTCTCTATTTGTACCTTATTGTCGAGGAGGGTTTCTTTAACCGGATTGACTCCGTAGATAACCTGCATGAATTCAATCCTTCCTGGAGACAAAATGTGAATAACTATTGCATTGTTAATTGGTTAAGATTATTTTGTTATCATCAATCGGAATCTTCATGATGTTCAATAAGTTCTTCATCACTTTCTATATATTTATCACCCATCTCCAAACGGCGAAAATATTCAGGATGGTCAAATGTAACTTTACCATCAGCAATTTCTCTCAAAGATGTTACTATTTCCCTGTTTTCAGTTCTTTCTGAGAGGGGGTTCGAGCCCTTGAGTAATTGTTTCGTTCTTTGGGCACTAAGCAAAACGAGGGCAAATCTGTTTCTTGCCTTCTCTAAAGAGTCTTCAACGGTAATTCTTGCCATTTATTACTACCTCCGGTTTATAAAATTATCTATTTTTTCCTTTAATCGCTTCCTTTTATTCTTTTCAGCTACATATACAGATCGTAAAATATCGACAGAATCTGTAATTTTATCATTAAATATTGAATAATCATACATTTCATTCTCTTTAATTTCTTCTATGGACCTCCCAATACGAACATTCATTACATCATCTTCTTCAGACCCTCTCAGTCTTAGCCGTTGCTTCAAAATATCGATTGATGGGGGAAGAATAAAAACAAATATACTGTCCGGATAAATTAACTTTACCTGCCTTGCTCCCCGGGTATCTATATCGAGAATAATATCATATCCCTGCCCTAATAAATCCTCCATGTCCCTTTTCGACGTTCCGTAAAGATGACCATAATTTTCAGCCCACTCAACAAATTCTCCACTTGCAATACGATCCCTGAACTCCTCTTCTGAAATAAAATAATAATCCCTCCCATTTTTTTCCCCTTTACGGGGAGGACGAGTAGTGCAGGATACAGAAAAACGAAGATCCGGCAATATCTTCAAAACTTCTCTGCATATCGTGGTCTTTCCGGCACCGGAAGGAGCGGAAACAACAAAAATCAACCCTCGTTCCTTACCCGCGGAATAAATTTTCCTGCTCATCTCCATTAATTCCCCTTTTTTGTCCTCAAGAATCTTTTCGAGTTTTGAAGTGTCCTTGCCTTGATCCTCCAATCTCCTTATATCACAATCCATCCTCGGAATTTCTTTAAGTAATTTATCATACCTTGTTTTTACTTTAACATTGTTAATAATTCCATCAAACTTGAACCTTGAAACTATCATTTACTCCACATTCTGTATCTGTTCCCTTAATTTGGCAAGTTCGCTCTTTATCTCTATTACGTTACGGGACATTTCTATATCGCTGCTTTTAGAACCGATCGTATTAATCTCTCTCAGCATTTCCTGAAGCAGAAAATCCATTTTCCTGCCGATGGCTTCATCGCTTTCCAACATTTCGCTAAACTGACTCAAGTGACTTTCAAAACGAACTATTTCTTCGGTTATATCACTCTTTTCAGCCATTATCGCAATTTCCTGACTTAATCTCGACTCATCGATTTCTAAAATATCCGTTAATTCACTAATTCGCTCTGAAAGTTTTTTCTTATACTCCATTACGACCTGGGGTGCACGTGTTTCCAGATCACCGAGATAATCCCTGATTATGCCTGATCGCGTTAAAAAGTCCCTGTATAAAAGTTCACCTTCCTTTTCCCTCATTTCCGTGAGAGAGTCTATGGAATCACTCAGTATCCTTTCCAGATGTTTCCATATTTCTTCAAGATTTGCCTCACCCTCTGAATAGGAGATGGCATCTTTGAGACCGGTAACCATGCTTAATGTTATCTCATCCTTAAAATCAAATTCCTGCCTGATTTGATTCAACAAGGAATAATAGTTGCGAATCAACGGAAGATTGATTTCCAGTTGTTCTGCGTTTTCCTTACCAAAACCAGATTCTGTCTGAATACTTACCTCTACCCTGCCCCTGAAAAGCCTTTCACTTATCTTTTTCTTAATTTCCACTTCCAGCGCGGAAAGCATCCCTGGGAGGCGAACGATAATCTCCATGTTTCGATGATTAACGGATTTTATTTCAACGACAATGCTTTTCCCTTCAATAACAGCTTTTGCCCTGCCGTAACCGGTCATACTCTTTATCATCTAATTTCCTTCTCCTCTTTGGATTCTTTATTCTTAATAACTATCGCAGATATCGGAACCAGCAACGAAAGGCTAAAGGATTAGGGGGATAATCCTCCTTGGGCCTTTAGCATTTAACTCTCAGTCCTCATTGCTCATTGCTCAGCCATTGTGGCTTTGCCACCTCAGAGTCTGTCATGACAAACCATTAGCATTTCGCCAACTTTAACAAAATCATAACTGTTTTTTTAACTGTCTCAGCTGAATGAGATATTTCTTTCTAATAGTGCTTAATGTTCCTGTTATTTCCTTCCCCGAGTAGTCGGGATATGTCCAATCAAGTGAATGAAAGGTATTGTCTCTATAGATGAGTGTCAAATCAGCATATATGCCATCCCTCAGATAGGGACGATGTGCATAACCTTTCCCTGTTGCGAGGATTAAATGGGCCTGAGACAGATAGCCCGGATCTATATTTACCTGTCTTTTACCTTCCCTTGATAAACCTTTTTCAATTTTGTCTGTAATATGTTTAACATCGGGGAGGCTCTCCGGCCTGACCAGATTTTCAAAGGAAATAAATCTCCTCACAAGAGATATTCCCATCTCTTTTTCATAATAGTCGGTATAATCAAAGGACATAAATTCACTGATATAGTCAATAATTCCTAATTGATTCGACAATTCTTCGATCGATGTATTCAAGAAGTTTTTATTATTGGAGAATATGCTTGATATCAGTTTTACCGGTTCCGGATACTTCGGTTGACTCATAATACTCTTTTCAGTTCGTCTTGTGAAACGGCAGCCGTTCCTACCTTTCCTACAACAATTCCGGCTGCATGGTTCGCCATGGCAGCAGCCTCTCTGAAGGAAGCCCCTGCAGCCACACAAAGAGCAAGTACACCAATTACGGTGTCTCCGGCGCCCGTTACATCAAATATTTCTTTAGCAACCGTAGGGATACTGGTAATATCCTTGTTTCTTTCAAAAAGGGTCATTCCCTCCTCTCCTCTGGTTATCAAAACCGCCTTAAAGTCATATTTTTCAAGGAGATCCCTCCCCCCCCTCAAAATATCTTCCTCGTTTAAAAGATCTACTCCAAGGGCACGGCCTGCTTCGTGATGATTGGGCGTGATTATGTCACACCCCCTGTAAAAGGAAAAATCGTTTTGCTTTGGGTCAACACACAAAATGATATTTCTGCCCGCTATCACATCTCTGACTCCATCAATGAGTTTCTTCGTAATTATTCCCTTGTTATAATCGGAAACGATAATTGCCCCCAGTTCGTCTCTCATCGTTTCAATGTACTCAAGTATTATTTGAATATTATCAGAATCAACAGGATTTTTATTTTCCCTGTCAAATCTCACGACCTGCTGATGATGAGCGACAACCCTTGTTTTTACTATGGTGGGACGATTCTGTTCTATTATAATTCCTTTTGTATCAATGCCCATTTTTCTAAACTGGCGTATTACCCATCTTCCCATATCATCAGATCCGATAATACCCGTGACGGCAACCTTTCCCCCTATGGAAAATATATTGTTAAGCACATTGGCACAGCCGCCAAAAAGCAGGGTTTCCGAGGTGACCTCTACTACAGGTACGGGAGCCTCCGGGGAAATGCGTGAAACCTTTCCCCATATGAACTGATCTACCATTATGTCACCGACAACAAGAACCTTTGAACTTGAAAAGTGACTAATGATTTCCAGGGCTCTTTTTTTGCTTAGAATCTTTTTCATATCACTCAGATATACTTAACATCCTTTATCAAAAACTGATTAAGGAATGAGGGTTCACAATCCAATACTCCAGGTTCGGTATCAATCCTGACTCCAACTATTTCATAATGCCCTTCAAAAAAAGGCAGGTCCCAAACGATGTAATGCTATTATTATGGAGTTTTTTTGTCAATTCTTTTCTCGAAAAAGCATTAAATCTTGCTTGACTAAAATATGAAAAGAATATAGCTTAATTAACTTTATATTCAGGATGAGGAAACTATTGTATGGAAGAAAGTGAACTATTAAGAACAAGAAGAGAAAAGATAAACTCCCTTAAGGCCGAGGGGGTTGAGCTTTATCCTAATGATGTAAAAGTAACAGTTACGACAGAAGAAATCCTGAATCGTGTTGGCGACATGGATCATGAAGCCCTTGAAAAGATAGATGAAAGGTTTTCTTTGGCCGGAAGAATTATGGCAGTGAGAAGTTTCGGCAAGGCTGCTTTTATAAATATCCAGGACCGAAAAGGTAGAATTCAGGCTTATATCAAAAAGAATAAAATCGGAGAAGAGTCTTTTTCCCTCTTCCAGAAACTCGACATAGGGGATATAGTTTTTGTCGCGGGCAGGGTTTTCAGGACAAAAACAGATGAATTGACTGTTGAAGTAGATGAAATCCGCCTTTTATCAAAGGCCGTAAGACCGTTGCCGGAAAAATGGCACGGCCTCACTGACATTGAAACGAGATACAGGCAGAGACATCTTGATCTCATTGTTAATCCCAAAGTCAAAGATCTGTTTTACAAAAGAAGCCATATAATTCAATTAATTCGTGACTTCATGCATAAGAATGATTTCCTCGAGGTAGAAACCCCCATGATGCATCCCATGGCTGGTGGAGCCATGGCAAAACCGTTTAAAACGTATCATAATACACTGGGGATGGATTTATATCTTAGAATAGCTCCAGAGCTATATCTGAAGCGTCTCGTTGTTGGAGGTTTGGAAAGGGTTTTTGAAATAAACAGAAGCTTCAGGAATGAAGGGGTATCTACACTTCATAATCCGGAATTTACCATGATGGAATTCTACCTGGCCTATGCTACATATGAGAATCTGATGACAATTACGGAGGAATTGTTAACACATATTTCCCAAAATATTTATGGCTCCCTCAAGTTCCATTATCAGGGAATGGAGATTGATTTGACTCCTCCCTGGCAAAGACTGTCCGTAAAGGAATCTATTATAAAATATTCCGGCATAAATCCTGAATCCCTGGAAGACAGGAAGCTGGCTATAGAATACGCAAAGAATCTGGGATTGGATATTGAAGAAAATGAATCACTGGGAAAGGTGATTATGTCCATATTTGAAGAGGTAGTTGAAGATAAGCTTATTCAACCTACGTTTATCACAGGTTACCCTGTCGAGGTTTCACCACTTTCAAGAAAAAGTGCAGATGACAGCAGGTTCACCGATCGTTTTGAACTCTATATTCATGGCAGAGAAATTGCCAATGCCTTTTCAGAGTTGAACGATCCTGAGGATCAGAAAGAAAGATTCATCATGCAGCTAAAGGAAAGAGAGGCAGGCGATCAAGAGGCCCATGAAATGGATGAAGATTATATCAGAGCCCTGGAATATGGGATGCCCCCAACTGCCGGTGAAGGAATTGGAATAGACAGACTGATTATGCTTTTTACCGATTCTCCTTCAATCAGGGATGTTATCCTTTTCCCTCAAATGAGAAAAAAATAAAAAGAGATACAAAGGCACAGAGAACTCAGCAACTACAAACTTGAAACTTTAAACTTGAAACTTTCAACTCCATCATGTCCTATGAATTTTTTATAGCTCTTCGGTATCTCCGGGCAAAGAGAAAACAGACCTTTGTTTCACTTATCACGTTTATCTCTATAGCCGGGATATTCCTGGGGGTTGCTGCACTTATTATCGTTCTCGCCGTTATGAATGGTTTTGAAACCGATCTTAGAGACAAGATACTCGGTGTCAACTCTCACATTGTCCTTATGAAATACAGTGGCAAGATGAAGAATTATGAAAAAATTATGGAAGATGTTGAGACGATTGAAGGTGTCGTGGCGTCGACTCCTTTTGTGTATGGCCAGGCCATGTTAAAGAGCGGCGACAGGGTAACCGGCGCAGTGTTAAGGGGAGTATCAATCGACAGCGTCCTTAAGGTGATAAATTTTGGAAAGATA
The DNA here is from genome assembly GCA_964523565.1 of uncultured Syntrophaceae bacterium. Lineage (GTDB taxonomy): Bacteria > Desulfobacterota > Syntrophia > Syntrophales > UBA6807 > CAZGAK01. Next base: position 12,460 of record CAZGAK010000035.1, read on the forward strand.
ATGGAAGGCGATATTCATGATCTATCAAGGGAAAAACAGAAAACGAAAAATTTGCCCGGTATCGTAATAGGAAAAGAATTGTCCAAGAATCTGGGATTATTCCTTTCTGACACGGTTGACGTATTATCACCCATGGGCATTCCTACACCGATGGGCATTGTCCCGAAGATTAAGAAATTCATCGTCGTGGGAATCTTCGATTCGGGATTTTATGAATACGATTCTTCATTGGCCTTTCTGTCTCTGGCAGAATGCCAGAATTTCTTTAATATGCAAGACGACGTTACGGGAATAGAAATCAGGGTGAATGATATTTACAAGGCCGCGGAAATTGCCAAAGGAATCGAAAAGAAGTTGGGGTATCCCTATTGGGCCAGGAATTGGATGCAGATGAATAAAAACCTCTTTTCGGCACTGAGACTGGAAAAAAGGGTCATGTTCATTATTCTCAGTCTTATTGTACTGGTGGCTGCATTTAATATCATAACTGCTTTAATCATGGTTGTTATGGAGAAAACAAAGGATATCGCTATTTTGAAGTCAATGGGGGCAACGGCAAAGAGTATTATGAGAATATTCATGTTGCAGGGGCTTATTATAGGCGCTATCGGCACTGTCCTGGGTTGCATTGGGGGATTGATCGTTGCTTTCAATATTGAGACTATCTCTTCATTCATTGAAAATCTGTTTGGCTTTAAAATACTGCCCGGAGATGTGTACTATCTGAGTGAACTTCCCTCCAAAGTAAATTATACGGATGTATCTATTATTGTTTTATTCGCCATGATAATATGTTTTTTTGCAACGATTTATCCCTCATGGAATGCCTCGAAGCTTGATCCTGCCGAGGCCCTGAGATATGAATAAAAAAAGGACTGAGCAATGAGCAATGAGCAATGAGGGCTGAAAGCTGAGGGTAATGATAGAAGTCAGCAATTTGGAAAAAACCTTTATAAAGGATGGAACCAAAATAGAAGTGTTAAGGGGGCTGGATCTTGAAATTGCCAAAGGAGATTCCCTGGCAATTCTTGGCGTTTCCGGTGCGGGGAAAAGTACATTCCTTAACATACTGGGCATCCTCGATCATCCTTCTTCAGGTGACGTTCTTTATAACGGCGCTGACGCATTCAGCTGGAACGAGCAAAAACAGGCGGAATTCAGAAATCAAAAGATAGGTTTTGTCTTTCAATCCCATCATCTCCTGCCTGAATTTACCAGCCTGGAAAACACCATGATGCCGGCCTTGATAAACGGGATGCCGTTGCGGGAAGCCCGAAAGAGAGCAGAGATTATCTTGACTGAAGTGGGGCTCGGTGATAGATTGCCTCACAAGCCCGGTGAGCTTTCGGGTGGAGAACAGCAGAGAGTCGCCGTGGCGAGGGCCCTGGTAATGAAACCTGAAATCCTTTTAGCCGATGAACCGACGGGGAATCTCGATACTGAAACAGGAGAGAAAATACAGGATATCTTGCTGGAGCTGAATAGAACGAAAGGCATCATCCTGGTAGTGGCAACACACAACAGGCGCCTGGCTGATCGTATGTCTCGTAGTATTGGGCTGCAAGATGGAAGGTTTTGTGATCTTTAATATGAATATTATTCTTAAATTCAGAAAGTTTTTCTTTATATCAATATTATTGTTACTGTTACTTTTTTTTAACAATGTCTTTGCGGAAGACATTAAGAAAATTGCCATACTTCCCTTCGAAATTCACAGTAAATCAGATGTCCTCTCGCTTAAAAACCGAATAACCAATAGTTTGACGGCTGAATTGCTGAAAACAGGATGTGTTCAGATCATCAAAAAAGAAACCTTCTCAAGCTTAATCAGTGAAAAGCAAATAGACAGAGAATCAGCCTGGAAAGTCGGAGAAAAAATAAACGCTGATTATATAATTACAGGCAGCCTTACACGTCTTGGGAACTTTATCAGTGTGGACGTTACCACCCTGGACGTAAAAAACAGGAAGACCGTGGGCGGCATATTTGCAAATGGAACCGGTATGGACAGCATCAGTACCATTTCTGCAGAATTGGCTGAAAAAATATTGCTGAAAAATCTCAGCAGGCAAAAGATAGAGAAAATTGAATTTTCGGGAAGCCGCACGGTTGAAGACAGCGCCATATTAAATGTTCTGGAGAACAAAAAAGGGAAGATTTTTTCTGAAAGAAAACTATCCGCTGATATAAAAGCTATTTACAAGATGGGTTATTTCAATGATGTGAAAGCGGAGGTATCCGATGGCACCGAAGGAAAGATTTTAACCTTCATCCTGGAGGAAAAACCCCTGATATCCCAAATTGAGATCAAAGGAAATGATGAAATAGATAAAGACGAAATAGAAGGGATTCTGACTGTCAAAACGAGACAAATCCTTAATCTTAAGAAGGTAAAGGCTGATATAGAAACTATTAAGAACCTGTATCATGACAAGGGTTATCTCAACGCAGAGGTTGATTATAAAATAGAAGGTAAAGGTGGTAAAGGAGTCCAGCTTATCTTTGACATAGCTGAAAATAAAAAACTTCGTATTAAAACAATTTCTTTTGAAGGAAATAAGGCAGTTACCGATGATGAACTGAAAGATATGATGGAGGTATCGGAAACAGGCTTCTTTCATTTTTTAACAGATTCCGGTCTCCTCAAAACAGATAAAATAAAAGAGGACATCAACAAACTGAAAGCCTTCTACCTTAATAACGGTTATATAAATGCTCAGGTTAGTGAACCGGAAATAACACATGACAAAGACTGGATCTACATCAGGATAGCTGTAACAGAGGGAAAACAATTCAAGGTAGGAAAGGTCGAAATTACAGGCGACATGCTTTCCACTCCCCGGGTTGAACTACTGGAAAAATTAAACATTAATAAAAAAGATTACTTTGACAGGGGTTCGATCATGAAGGACATCGATTTCCTGACGGAGGGGTACAATAATGAAGGTTATGCCTATGCCAATGTAACGCCCAGGACAATTCCCCGGGAAAAAGATGAGAAGGTTGATGTTATTTACAATATAGAGAAGGGAAATACGATATATTTCAACAGAATATCCATAACGGGCAATACAAAGACAAGAGACAATGTTATAAGAAGAGAGCTTGCAGTTGTGGAAGGCGACATATACAGCAGAGAGAAAATGAAAACAAGTTATATGAAGCTGACCCAATTGGGATACTTTGAGGAAATTAATTTTCAAACGGAAAAGGGACAAAAAGAAAACCTTACGGATATTAATATACAGATCAAGGAAAAGCCCACGGGGATGTTCAGTATCGGTGCCGGGTACAGCGCCACGGACAAGGCTGTCATTATGGGTCAGGTGTCTCAGCGAAACCTGTTCGGAAAAGGGCAGATATTGAGTTTGAATGCCTTCCTCGGATCGGAAACCACCAGGTATGAGTTATCCTTCACAGAACCATGGCTTTTTGATAAACCGCTGTGGAGCAAGTTCGATATCTGGAATTCTGAACGGGAGTATGACAGCTACGACCTGAGCACACAGGGTTTCAAGACAACACTGGGTTACCCCCTCTGGGAAGATGTTAAGGGATACATCGGATACAGCTTTTCGACAAATGATATAACAAATATTGATGAAAATGCATCTCGCTGGATTACGGAACAGAAAGGTGAAATAACATCGAGCGGCATCACCGGAACTCTCTCCAGGGATACTACAGACAGCTTCATGTTTCCCTCCAAAGGTTCCAAGAACGTAATTTCCATAGAATACACTGGCGGAATATTACAGGGGGATACGAGTTTCACAAAATACACCGGCAGTTCCACCTGGTTTTTCCCCCTGCCGCTGGATAATGTATTTGCTGTCCGGGGGCGGGCGGGATTCATGCACAAGAATGAGGACAAAGAGATACCGATATATAACCGTTTTTACCTCGGAGGGATCAACTCCCTGAGAGGACTGAGAGACGTGGGCCCAAAGTTTCCTGACAGCGATGATGTAATGGGTGGGGAGACAATGCTCTGCTTCAATCTGGAATTGATATTCCCTCTTATTAAGGATGCAGGGATGAAGGGTGTTGTATTTTATGACACAGGGAATGCCTGGGAACGCGGTTATCATCTGGACGACATGAGGCAAACGGCGGGAGCAGGAATCCGCTGGTATTCTCCCATCGGTCCCTTAAGGCTGGAATGGGGTCATGTCCTGGATAGAAAAGAAGGTGAATCCGCAAGCAGGTGGGAATTTACTATCGGGATGATGATGTAAGACAAAAGGAAAAAGGGGAAAGGTAAAAGGTGCAAGGCTAAAGGTCAAAAAAATAATACGCAATATTTGATCATTGGCCTTATTAGTCTTTATCCTTTGACCTTGCACCTTTTACCTTTTACCTAATAATCATAACAGGGGGAACATGTGATGAAGAAGACTGTAGGTATTTTAATTGTGGCGTTTCTTGTTTTATCGGGGACCTATGCAACTGCCGCGGAGAAGATAGGATTTATCAATATGAAACAGATATTGATCCTTTCTGACGCAGGTAAAGAGGCTGGTGTAGAGTTCAAAAAGTTTTTTCAGAAAACAAGGGATCAAATCCAGACAAGGGAAGAAAAATTAAAGAAACTTAAGGAAAATCTGGAGAAACAACGCCCCGTCCTGACGGAAAGCGCCATGAAGGAAAAGGAACTTGAACATCAGAAAAAGTTCAGGGATTACAAGCGATTCGTTGAGGATTCCAATGCGGAAATGCAAAGAATGGATAAGGAACTTTCACAAAAACTGATTCCTGAAATACTGAAGGTTGTAAGTGCCATAGGAAAGAAAGAGGGGTATACGATGATACTGGATGCAAGTGCCGGCGGCATGGCCTATCATTCCAGTGCGAAGGATATTACGAAAAATGTGATAAAAGAATTTGATAAGGCTTATAAATCGAAAAAGTGATTTAACCGGTAACAAAAGAATATGAAAAAGACAGGCAGGCAACTAAGGGAAGTAGCAAAATTCCTCGGCGGTACCGTCATCGGAGACGAAACTGTAACTATATATAACATCCGGGGAATTGAAGAAGCCGAAGAAGGTGATCTTACCTTCATTGCAAATCCCAGGTATAAAAACAAACTTGAGGAAACCGGGGCATCCGCCGTACTGGTTTCTCCCGATGTCAAGAAATCAGGCAGGAATTTGGTTGTTGTTGAAAATCCGTATCTCGCCCTGGCAAAGGCTCTCAGCCTTTTTTATCCGGAGGAAAGAGATTCCGTAAGGGTTAGCGAGGATGCCTATATTAGTGAAGGGGCAGTAATTGCAGAAGATGCTACCGTTTATCCCGGTGTTTACGTTGGCAAGAACGCAAGGATAGAAAAAGGGGTAATCCTCTATCCCGGCGTCTTTGTCGGCAATCATGTCGTGATAGATGAAAATTCCATACTCTATCCAAACGCTACCGTTTACAGAAAATGCAGGATCGGTAAAAGGGTTATTCTTCACGCTGGAGTTGTCGTTGGAAGCGATGGGTTCGGCTTTGCCAACCCGGGGAAGGACAATTTGAAGGTGCCTCAGACAGGGATAGTCCAGATTGATGATGACGTGGAAATCGGTTCAAACACTACCATAGACAGGGGTACTCTCGGAAAAACCTGGATCAAGAAAGGGACAAAGATAGACAATTTAGTCCAGATAGCTCACAACGTGGTCATCGGTGAAAATTCCATTGTGGTAGCCCAGGTAGGGATTTCCGGAAGTTCCAGATTAGGGAAAAGCGTTATAATCGGAGGACAGGCCGGTCTTGTCGGGCACATCGAGGTCGGTGATAATGTCATGGTTGCCGCCCAGTCGGGTGTTCACGACGATGTAGAACCAAACCAGATAATATCAGGCTCTCCTCACATGTCTCACGGGAAATGGTTACGAACACAGGCATGCATTCCCAAACTGCCGGAAATGCGAAAAACCATAAAATCTCTCTCAAAAAAAATAGAAGCGCTTGAAGAGAAAATAAAAATAATAGAAAGTCACGCATAACCCTATGAAAATTCATTCTACAGCAATCGTTGCTCCTGAAGCTAATATACAGGAAGGTGTTGAAATAGGTCCCTATAGTATTATTGGCCAGGATGTGCAAATCGGAAAAGACACGATTATAGGACCTCATGTAGTCATAGAAGGTCAAACAGAAATAGGCGACAATTGCCATATATTTCAGTTTGCTTCTATAGGTGCTGTCCCCCAGGACTTAAAATTCGGAGGAGAGCAATGTAAGGTAATTATCGGAAAGAACAACACCATAAGGGAATTTGTCACGATACACAGTTCCACATCTGCCGATATCGGGATGACATATATTGGAGATAATAATCTATTGATGGCGTACTGTCATGTGGCACACAACTGTAAGCTGGAAAATAATATCGTCATGGCGAATGCAGCCAATCTGGCCGGCCACATTCACGTCGAAGACTATGCCATTATAGGTGGATTGACGGGAATCCATCAATTCACCCGTATCGGTTGTCATTCGATCATTGGAGGCGCGTCTGCTGTTGTACATGATATTCCTCCCTATGTAACCGTATCCGGCAACAGGGCAAAACCCTATGGTCTCAATCTGATAGGACTAAAGCGAAGAGGTTTTAAAGAAGAAACGATAAAAGCGCTGAAAAAGGCGTACAGGATCATTTTCAGATCGTCTCTCCTGCTGTCAGTGGCAATAGAAAGAGTAAAAGAAGATGTTGAAGACCTGCCAGAGGTAAGGCATTTTGTTGAATTTATAGAGAATGCCAAAAGGGGTATATGCAGGTAACAAACAAAGCGGCAAAGGTTAAAGGCTAAGGGCTAAAGGCAAGGAATTAAGACTCAAAAGTAACAGCTCAATAAATCGGGGTAAAACCCTTACGGGTAAACTCCAAATAAGGGTGTTTAAAACCCTTACGGGTAAACTCCGAATACGGAATTTAGGCGTGAGCCTTTTATAGTGCCCCTGTTTTTTGAGCTGTTACCTCAAAAGGCAAATTTGTTTTTTCGCTTTTGCCCTTAGCCCTTAGCCCTTAGCCTCTAATACAGGCAAATTAACACATGAAACAAAGAAGAAAAATAAAGGTTGGTGTCGTGGGGACCGGTCATCTCGGAAACTACCACCTGCAAAAATATCAAAAAATATCGGACTGTGAAATTGCAGGCACGGCAGATATCATCAGGGAGAGCTCCGAGAAAGCAGCGGAAAACTATAACTGCGAGGCCCTGTTTGATCATCGTGATCTAATAGGAAAAGTAGATGCCGTAAGTGTTGCTGTTCCAACCAGATCCCACTACGAAGTGACGAAGGATCTTCTTTCCGCGGGAATTGATGTACTCCTTGAAAAACCTATATGTGTTACTCTTAAAGAAGCAGACGAGCTCATTTCAATTGCGGAAAGCAAAGGGGCAATCTTCCAGATAGGATTTGTAGAGAGATTTAATCCGGCTATCGCGGCGTTGGAAAAGGTTATAGAAGCACCTCTTTTCATTGAATCTCACCGTCTTCACCCTTTCTTCGAACGGGGAACGGATGTGGATGTTATTCTCGACCTGATGATTCATGATCTTGATATCATACTGAATTTTGTAAAGTCTCCCTTAAAGGATGTGGAGGCTGTGGGGGTATCTGTTCTGTCGAATGAGGTAGACATAAGCAATGCGAGGATCACTTTTCAGAACGGCTGCGTGGCAAACATTACCGCAAGCAGGGTAACAGGCAAGGTACTGCAAAAAATAAGGTTCTTCGGACTCGAAGGATATCATTCCATCGATTATGGAAAAAGAGAGCTCGTTTCACTGAGCAGGAAGAAAGGTGCCGACGGACAGATAGAAATCGGTCAAAATAATGTAGAAGTAGAGGTTTATGATCCCCTTGAAAAAGAGATCAGGGCCTTTGTTAATTCGGTCATAACCAGGGAAACCCCTCTGGTTTCGGGCAAGGCCGGCAGAAAGTCTCTGGATCTGGCCCTCTGCATTATTAATAAAATGAATACGGGACAGTGAATTATTTCATGATACAGATGGTTGATCTACAAAGGCAGTACAGGATTCTTAAACCGGAAATTGATGCGGCCATTCAGGGGGTCCTTGATAGTGCCCATTTCATACTGGGGAAGAATGTTTCTCAACTCGAAGAGGAGATTGCCTCCTATCATGGGGGTTCTCATGCCGTCGGTGTGGCTAACGGAACGGACGCGCTCCTTCTTGCACTGAGGGGATACGGCATAGGAGAGGGTGATGAAGTGATCACCACGCCCTTTACTTTCATCGCTACGGCGGAAGTGATTGCCCTGCTGAATGCCGTTCCTGTTTTCGTCGACATCGTTCCGGAAACATTCAATATAGACCCGGCGAAAATAGAAGAAAAAATTACGGACAAAACAAAGGCCATTATTCCGGTTCATCTCTTCGGCCACCCTGCTAACATGGATCCCATAGTAAGCCTTGCCGAAAAATATAATCTAAAGATAATCGAGGATTGCGCCCAGGCATTCGGCGCCGAATACAAGGGAAAAAAGGTCGGAACATTTGGAGATTGCGGCTGCTTCAGCTTCTTTCCCAGTAAAAACCTTGCCTGCTATGGTGATGGAGGAATGGTCATCAGCACCGATGAAGATATTTTCAGGTCCATTAGAATGCTTCGTAACCACGGGAGTACTGTCAAATACTATCACGAAATCCTTGGTTATAACAGCAGGCTTGATGAGGTTCAGGCGGCCATTGTCCGTGTAAAACTGAGAAGGATAGATGAATTTAACAATTTACGAAGGAAAAACGCGGATATATACAGGGCGAACATAAAAAGAGACGACGTGATTCTTCCCATTGAAAATCCCGGCTCCAGGCACGTCTATCATCAATTTACAATCAGGTCTGAAAACAGAGATTCCATTGCAAAACAGCTGCAGGATAGCGATATATCATCAGCTATTTATTATCCTGTACCTTTACACAAACAGGCTGTTTTTGCCCACCTTAATGCGCCGGATGATTTAAAGGTGAGCGAGAAGTGTGCCGAAGAAGTCCTTTCCCTCCCCATGTTTCCCGAACTGACAGAAAGGGAGATACATCAAATCTGTGATGTGATTAACCATGCATCTTGAACAGGAAATCCCAGATTCCAGGTTTAAAAAGGTGATGATCGTAGCCGGAGAAGCATCGGGGGATCTTCACGGATCCAATCTGGTGAAGGCCATGCATCATATAGACCCACGGATACATTTTTATGGAATCGGGGGGGAGAGGCTGAAGGAAGCGGGGGTTGAAATCGTTGCAAATTCGTCCGAAATGGCCGTTGTAGGACTGACGGAAGTTTTATCCAAACTGGGCTTTATTCTCAAAGCCAAACGGAAACTGAAAAAATATTTACAGGAGGAGCATCCCGATCTGTTAATCCTCATTGACTACCCTGATTTTAATCTGCCTATGGCCAAAGAAGCCCGAAAAAACGGCGTCAAGGTTTTTTACTACATAAGCCCCCAGGTCTGGGCATGGAGAAAGAGGAGGATATACAGCATAGCCAAACTTGTAGACAGGATGGCAGTTATCCTTCCCTTCGAGGCCTCAATCTATGACAAAGTTAAGCTGGATGTAAGTTTCGTGGGGCATCCTCTCCTGGATGCAGTAAAGAAAAAATATACGCGCGAAGATGCGCTGAAAAAATTTGACCTGAAAGATGAAATAACGACTGTCGGCATTCTCCCCGGAAGCAGGGATGGCGAGGTTATGAAACTTTTGCCTGAAATGCTGAAAGCGGCAGAAATTTTAGAACACAGATTGTCATCCGTTCAGTTTGTTTTACCCCTGGCCGACACACTAAGTCACGATTTCGTGGCGGGCATAGTGCGTCAATATTCTGCAGATGTTAAAATTATCAAAGATAATGTGTATGATGTCATAGGATTATCGGATATTGCCATGGTCGCTTCGGGAACTGCTACCCTGGAAACGGCTCTTCTTGAAACTCCTATGATAATTGTTTATAAAGTTTCACCAGTTTCCTATCTTATGGGCAGGGTCTTTATTGATGTAGATCACATAGGTATGGTTAACATAATAGCAGGGAAGACCATTGTCCCCGAATTTATACAAAACGATGCAAACTCTGAAGCCATGGCAAACGAAATATTTGATATCCTCACTAATAAGCCGAGAATGGATCAGACAAAACAGGACCTGGCAAAAATAAGGGAAAGACTGGGCACCCCCGGTGCGGCAGAAAGGACAGCCAGGCTGGCATGTGA
>CAZGAK010000035.1:22784-24104 GCA_964523565.1 uncultured Syntrophaceae bacterium
GCCACAGGCACCCAGGTTACAATGGGAAGCCTTACCAGTCTTCTTCAGGAAACCATATCGGGCACCAGGATAGTAAAGGCATTCGGAATGGAAGATTATGAAGGCAAAAGATTTGCGAAAGAGAATGAAGATCTTTTCAAACTGTTTATGAAGGCCGTATCAATAAGGGCCATCTCCAGCCCCTTCATGGAATTTCTGGGCGGCCTCGGTATCGCGGTAATTATATTTTATGGGGGCTACCAGGTGATACAAGGGGTCTCAACTCCGGGTACTTTTTTCTCTTTTCTTACCGCCCTTATTTTGCTCTACGAACCGGTAAAAAGACTCACAAATGTGAATAACACAATCCAGCAGGGAATAGCAGCGGCCATTCGGGTCTTCGGCGTTATGGACATGACACCGGAAATAAAAAACAGGGAAAATGCAACAGAACTGCCGCAAATTTCAGATAAGATTGAAATCAGAAATGTTACCTTCAGATATGATGATGAGCCGGTCCTGAAAAACATCAATCTTAACGTTAAATCCGGTGAAGTGGTGGCCTTTGTCGGAATGAGCGGAGGTGGAAAGACAACCCTTGTTAATCTGATACCGAGATTTTATGACGTGACGGAAGGAGAAATCCTGATTGACGGTCACGATATCCGGGATGTTACCATAGAATCACTCCGGGAGCAGACAGGAATCGTTACACAGCAGACGATACTGTTCAATGATACTGTGAGAAACAACATCGCTTACGGGGACATTAAAAGGAGCGATGAGGATATAATAAATGCGGCAAAGGCGGCAAATGCGTACCACTTCATTAAAAACCTGCCGGAAGGGTTCGAGACGGTCATTGGGGAACAGGGGGCAAGACTCTCGGGAGGGGAAAGGCAGAGGCTTTCCATAGCACGGGCGCTTCTCAAAGATGCCCCCATACTAATTCTTGATGAAGCCACATCATCCCTCGACACGGAAGCCGAAATAGAGGTCCAGGGAGCCCTTGAGAATCTTATGAAGGGGAGAACAACCCTGGTTATCGCTCACCGTCTTTCAACTATTAATAGTGCAGACAGGATAATAGTTTTAGTTAGCGGGAAAATCGTTGAAGAAGGAACTCATGATTCTCTCCTTATGAAAAAGGGGGAGTACTTCAAATTATACAATATGCAGTTTAGAGAAAATAATACCTGATGCGGCAAAGCCGGAAGAGCTCGAAGCTAAAAGCTCAAAGCAAAAAACAGAACATCGTTATAGTCCCTTTAGCCTTTAGCCTTTAGCCCTTAGCCTAACAAGACATGTCAAACTTAAAGAACATAGTTTCCGAGATGTTGC
>CAZGAK010000036.1:0-23443 GCA_964523565.1 uncultured Syntrophaceae bacterium
TTAACAAACCATCGCCGAATGAAAGTGATTCGGTGATACACTAAATTATTGATGGGGGTGTCTCATTTTCATTGACACGTTCCGCAAGTCACTTGAGTGGACAGCAAGGGTCTTGCGATTTTAGCAGTAACCATATTTTCATTGAACGCGCTCTTATAAAAAACCGTGTTCCCTTGCCGCCACTCAGTTCGGACGTTCGGCGTAAAATCATGGAGAAAGAAGGAAAACAAAAATACGAAATTTATAATCATCGGATTCTGTGGATCACTGCTCATAAGAATCTGACCTTATCTCGTACGTCAGAAGATGATGCATTATTCATCATTTTTTCCAGAATTCCGGAATCAGAAGAATTATGACAGTGTAAATTTCAAGCCTTCCGGCAAGCATGCAAAAGGAAAGAATCCATTTTCCAAGGTGGGGAATTTCACTATATGTTGAAGCGGCATTCACGGCGCCGAATCCAGGCCCCACATTTCCGATAGTTGCCACGACGGAGGAAAAGGCCGTCATCATATCGAGGCCAAGAAGGGTCATTAAAATGGATGCGACAACTGTTACTGCCAGGTAAAGAGCAAAAAATCCCCAGATACTTGCCATTGTTTCCGGGTACACTATCTTCTTCCCAAGTTTCACCGCCGTGACCGCGTGAGGGTGAACCAGCCTGTACAGTTCCATGTAGCTGTGTTTCAGGATCAGGAGAATTCTCAGGCACTTAATACTTCCACCGGTAGAACCTGCCGATCCCCCCACAAACATAAGCAAAAGCAGTATGATTTTGGAAAGGGCCGGCCATTCACCGAAGTTGTCTGTTGTGAAACCGGTCGTTGTTAATATTGAAATCACCTGGAATGAGGCATAGCGAAGACATTTGCCCATATCCTCGAAAATATTCAATCTCAGATTGAGAGTAACTATAATCACGGAAATCAGGGCAATTCCCAGGTAAAAACGTAGCTCGCTGTTCTTGAAAAATGACTTGAAATTTCCCATTATCAGGGCGTAATGGAGGGTGAAATTAATCCCCGCAATCAACATGAATAAGGTTATTACACCATCTATATAAGCACTGCGAAAATGGGCGATACTGGCATCACTTGTTGAGAATCCACCGGTAGCCATGGTGCTGAATGTGTGACATAATGCGTTGAAGACATCCATTCCGCCGAAGAGAAGCATGATAAACTCCACTGTTGAAATGACAAAATAGACTATCCAGAGAGTTCTTGCTGTTTCTATCACACGTGGTGTCAGCTTATCCTTCACCGGACTTGGCAGTTCAGCCTTGTAAAGCTGCATGCCACCCACCCCCAGGAGAGGGAATATGGCGATTGATAATACGATGATTCCCATCCCCCCGAGCCATTGAGTGAGGGAACGCCAGAATAAAATACCATGGGGAATACTTTCTATATTGGTAATAACTGTTGCCCCTGTGGTTGTAAATCCGGAGACGGATTCAAAGAACGCATCCGTAAAAGTTGGAGATACACCATGGATGAAATACGGTAAAGCACCGAAGACACCGGCAAAGAACCAAACGGTTGCAACAATTAAAAATCCTTCTTTATGGTTCAGGGTTATATCTCCCTCCGGTTTGAAGAAAAGATAGACAAGACCCCCACAAACAGTAGTTATGGCCATGGATGAACCGAGAGCCATGAGATCACCTTCACCATAGTAGATAGACCAGGCTAAAGGCAAGAGCATGGCAAGCCCTAAGAAAAACAGGAAGGAACCCAGAATATATAATATATTTCTTGCTTTCATTCGAAATAATCCAGCTTAACGGTAAGGATTTTTTCGACTTCAGGAATGGCTGATCGAAGAGTAACAAGTATGACACGATCACCCGGCAGGATAACAGAATCGCCGCCTGGAATAGTTACCTTATCGTCCCTTATGATGGCGCCTATTATTGTGCCTTTGGGAATTTTTATGTCTTTAAGGGGTTTGTTTGTAATTTCTGATGTTTCCAGGGCTATAAACTCAACTGCCTCTGCTTTTTCATCAAGGAGAGGAGTAGCTGAAATAACTTTACCTTTTCTTATAAAGTGCAATATTTTTCCGATGGTGGCATGTCTCGGGTTCATAACACCATCTATACCAACATTGGGGACAAGATGGGTATAATCGACCCTGTTGATAAGGGATATAGCCTTTTTGGCGCCCAGTTGTTTTGCCAGAAGGGCGCTCAATATATTCGCCTCTTCATCGTCCGTAACGGCAATCAGATAATCGGCATCCTGGATATTTTCTTCTTTGAGAAGATCCTGACTCGTCCCGTCTCCATAAAGGATAATGGCTTTGTTCAATTTAGATGCCAGTATTTCACATCTGTCCTGTCTCTTTTCTATAATTTTTACAAAGATACCCTTCTTTTCAAGAGCTTCGGACAGTAAAAGGCCAGTATGCCCCCCGCCTATAATGAAAACCCTTTCAACAGGAGTGACATCTTTCCCAAAGAATTTAAGGATATCCCTTACATTTTCTGATTCGGTAAGAACGAAGATGTAATCGTTTTCCTCGATTGTCGCTTTACCGGACGGTACGATGGGTTCTTCTTTTCGAATAATAGAGGCAATCAGGAAATCGTGTTCCTTGCACATCTCCTTGATTTCCTGCAGTTTTTTCCCCACGACAAGGCAGCTTGAATTCACGTGAAAAGCCGCAAGTTTGATACGTCCTCCGGCAAAATCGATAATCTCCGAGGCCCCGGGGTATTCTATGAGGTTCATAACATTGTTTACTGATTCCCTCTCCGGATTAATACAGAGGTCTATATTGAGATGATTTTTATCAAAAATGGTGGAATCCTGGTCCCAATCCGGGTTTCTTATCCGTGCTATCTTCAATGCTCCCTTAGACTGGACCGAGGCAAGAAGACACGCGACCATATTTGTTTCATCGCTATCTGTTACCGCAACAACCATATCAGACTGATCCAGCTTGGCTTTCTTCAAGATTTGCGGACTGCTCCCGCTTCCTGTAATGGTCTGAACGTCCAGATTTTCGGAGACTGCCTTTAAACGTTCTTCATCCTTGTCGATGATGACCACATCACTTCCCTCTTTGGAAAGTATATCTGCGATGTTATAACCCACCTCGCCGGCACCTATAACTATAACTCTCATAACTCCAGCACTCCAATACTCCAATACTCCAGTTTTTCCAGTACCATTCTCAAATCCACCGCATCAGAATTTCTAATTTTAGCTCCTGATGCATATTATTTTATGCTTCCACAATGGTTACTTTTATTTTGTTTTTTACATTCACCTTAAATTGATTGGCTCCCAAGGTTATTTCATCCCGATAAGTATCATCTCCCAATATACATATAGATATAATGTCTGATTGTTTCTGGTTTTCTACGAGGGAGTCAGCGAACCCGGAGATCATTGCTGTCGTCATTTCTGACATTTGCAAATTACACCGATCCGGGCCTGGAATATCGAAGGCAGAATCGTTACAATTAATTTTGGTGACTGTTTGTGAAATAATGTGTCCTGCAGTATATAATTGATCATAAGTCAGATTTGTCGATTTTCCCAAACCAAAGAGTAAAATTTTTGAGGAGGGAATTCGGTAGTCGGGGGTAATGAGAACCTTTTCCCTGAAAGCGCCGGTAAACTTACCCTTCTTGATTTGTTTGGATATAATACCATTCAGGCGCCAGTCAGCAAGGCCACAGTAACCTCTTGGCGGTCTCTCGTCAGAGAAAAATCCCAGAATCAGTCCTTCATGGTTCAGGATTTCCACCGGTTCCGAGGATATTTTTATCCTCATCTTCCTGACGTAATTTTGTGTATAATGCGTCGAGTATACCATTTATAAAAGAACCTGAATTTTCCGATCCATAGAATTTTCCAAGGTCGATTGCCTCGTTGATGGTTACCTTTGGAGGAATGTCCTTGCAGTAGACAAGTTCATAGACGGCTAACCTTAAAATGTTTCTGTCTACGCTGGACATTCGCGTAAGAGACCAATTGTCAGAACAACTCTTGATAAACTCATCTATTTCTTTTAACCGTTCCCGGGCGCCTTCTATTAATTGTGTAGAAAACCCCCTGACGCTTTCCGGTGCCTCAAAGTTATTCCAGAAAAGTTCAATAGCTTCATGAACATCAACTTTTGAAACATCAATCTGGAAAAGAACCTGTAAGGCGACCTCTCTTGCCTTTCTTCTTGTACCCATTCATTCCTCAGGCTACAACAATTTAAAAAGATTGGCCATTTCAATGGCAGACAACGCGGCATCCCAACCCTTGTTGCCAGATTTTGTCCCGGCCCTCTCTATAGCCTGCTCTATAGTGTCGGTAGTGATGATACCATAAGCGATTGGTACTTCCGTTTCCAATGAAACACTGGCAATTCCTTTTGATACTTCGGAACTGACATACTCAAAATGTGGGGTAGCTCCCCTTATGACGGCGCCGAGACATATGACCGCGTTGAATTTTCCGCTCTTTGCCAGTTTTTTAGCCGCAAGGGGGATCTCGAAGGCACCGGGGACTTTCACGACGTTAATATCCTTCTCGTCTGTTCCCGCCCTGATCAAGGCATCTAAAGCACCTTCAACCAGTCTGCCGCAGATAAAATCGTTGAAACGACTCGCCACTATGCCAAATTTCATCCCTTTGGCGACAATTTTTCCTTCTATAATCTTCGGCATGATTATTTCTCCATTTCTCTTGTATAGTTGGAAGCGTTCAGGCTTTGAGACCTTTGCAAAACGCCCCCTTTCGCCCAATTTCGGCGTCAGGCTCAAATTTTAATCCTCAAAATACTCAATGTATTCCTGCGGTTAAAAATTTCACCTTCCTTGAACTTGGACGAAATTGAACATTTTTCAAAGGTCTCACTTTAGCGGTCATCTTAGAGCCAATTCTCTATTTGTTAATTTCAATTCAAAATTAATAATTAAAAATTGACCCGGAACAGTGTCTTCGCTGATCGCTTGCCACTACACATTGATTAAAATATGTCCCATCTTTTCCTTTTTTGTCGTAAGGTAACGAATACTGCTTTCCGTGGGTTCAATTTCGACGGGAACCCTCTCGACGATTTCAACGCCGTACCCCTCAAGTCCCACAATTTTCTTGGGATTATTGGTCATCAATCGCATTTTTCTTACACCCAGGTCAACTAGAATCTGGGCTCCAATACCGTAATCTCTGAGGTCCGACTTGAACCCGAGTTCGATATTTGCTTCAACCGTATCTCTTCCATGCTCCTGTAAGTGGTATGCCTTTATTTTGTTCGCAAGACCAATCCCCCTTCCTTCCTGGTGCATGTAAACTATAACACCCTTACCCTCTTTGTCCACCATTTCCATGGCTGTATGGAGTTGATCACCACAGTCGCACCTATTAGAGCCAAAGACATCACCGGTCAGACACTCTGAGTGGACCCTCACCAGAACCTCATCGTCGGGCAAAATTTCTCCTTTGACCAGGGCCATGTGTTCTATACTATCCACATCATTCTCGTAGATGATTATTTTGAACTCACCTCCATAGCGAGTGGGGAGAGTAGCCGTCGCCGCTCTTCTCACTAATCTTTCGTGTTGCATCCTGAAGTCGATTAGATCGGCGATCGTAACAATCTTTAAACCGTGTTCCTCTGTAAAGATTTCCAGGTCCGGCATCCTCGCCATAGTCCCGTCGTCTTTCATAATCTCGCAGATGACCCCGGCGTGTTTAAGTCCTGCCAGTCGCGCCAGATCGACAGAACCTTCCGTCTGTCCGGTCCTTACGAGGACTCCCCCTTTCCTGGCACGGATCGGGAAGACATGTCCCGGGCTTACTATATCATCAGCTTCAACATTGTCTGCAACAGCTGTCGATATTGTAGTTGCCCTGTCGGCAGCAGAAATTCCCGTGGTAACCCCTTTTCTGGCCTCTATAGATACAGTAAAGGCCGTACCAAAGCGGGATTGGTTGTCCCTTACCATGAGAGGGAGGTTCAATTTGTCGGCAAGTTCATTATTCAGAGAGAGGCAAATCAAGCCTCTGCCGTATTTTGCCATAAAATTAATGGCTTCAGGCGTTACATGTTCTGCCGCCATGCATAAATCACCTTCGTTTTCCCGATCTTCATCGTCGACCAGAATTACCATCTTGCCATTTTTTATGTCTTCAATTGCTTCTTTAATTGTGCTTACGGACATTTTACTTCTACCTCAATTTTTTATCTCATTTAAGGAATCCATGCTCCGATAAAAAAGCCATGTCTATTTCTTTATCCGGGTTGAGAAGTTTTTCTATATACTTGCCCAGTATATCTGTCTCGATATTTACAGGATCTCTCACCCTTTTAGATTCCAATGTGGTTGCCCGTGCTGTATGGGGAATGATATTAACATAAAATCTGTTTTTTTCACACCTGTTCACGGTCAGGCTGATGCCGTCAACAGCTATAGAGCCCTTTTGCACCACGTATTTACTTAATTGTTTGTCTATTTCCACCCCAAAAATGATCGAGTTTGATTTCTCAAGCCTCTCACAAATGCTTCCGACTCCGTCAACGTGTCCCAGGACAAGATGTCCTCCCAGAAAAGAATTCAATCTCAGGGCTTTTTCCAGGTTAACTTTATCTCCCCTCTTTAAACTCTCCAAGGTTGTCTTTGCCAGAGTCTCTGCCGACACATCCGCAATAAACCCTCTATCGCTTATCTCTGTGACGGTAAGGCATGCTCCGCTTATCGCTATGCTGTCTCCTGTCTTGATATCATCAAGGTTCATGGAGGTGTCAATTTCCAGAAGGGCATCTTCCCCCTTTGTGGTTATCTTTTTGACTACACCTATGCCTTCTATGATGCCGGTAAACATTGCAGCCTATTTCTTCCTTCAAGTGTATGTACTTAAATCTTTGAAAAAAATTGACAGGATTAATATGTGCATAATTTTAAATTATTAGTTTTTAATTAAAAATTGAAAATTTAAAACTAATAATTGTATTGAATCTTTCTACATATCCTTTTTTTCTTTACTCAAAAAATCCTTCAGCTTATCCAGGAATTCGTTCGGATCTTTAAATTCTCTGTATACCGATGCAAATCTGACATAGGCGACGCCATCAAGATTATGAAGCTCTTCCATGATTTTTTCACCTATAATCGATGTGGAAATTTCCTTTAACTGTAACTCCTGGCACGCGTGCTCGATTCTTTCAAGAACGCCCTCGATAACATCCATACTGATGGGACGTTTTTCACATGCTTTTTTAAGTCCTGAGAGGATCTTTCCTCGATCGAAAGATTCTCTCCTCCCGTCTTTCTTGACGACCATAGGAAGAACTTCTTCTACAAATTCATACGTTGTAAATCTTTTCCCGCAGGCAAGGCACTCCCTCCTCCTTCTAATGGCGCTACCGTCTTTACTTATTCGGGAGTCAATAACCTTGTTTTCGATATTGGAGCAGAACGGGCACTTCAAAATATTCTTACCTCGATGTTTGCCTCTTTGAGCATTTCTTCGGCCAGCTTATCTCTATATCCGTCCCTGTATATAATTTTTTTAATTCCTGAATTTATAATCATCTTCGAACATATGATACAGGGATGGTTCGTACAATAAATTGTTGAACCTTTTATACTTACACCATGGAGGGCAGCCTGGATAATGGCATTTTGCTCCGCATGAAGACCACGGCACAGCTCGTGGCGTTCACCGGAAGGAATATCTAATTGCTCTCGCAGGCATCCAACCTCTCCGCAATGTTGAATTCCCGTAGGTGCACCATTGTATCCAGTTGATAATATTCTCTTATCCCTTACTAAAACTGCGCCCACCTTGCGCCTCAGACATGTAGAACGTTTTGATACAAGCCCCACAATGTCCATAAAATATTCATCCCAACTGGGGCGATCAAATTGAGTTTCGAGTTTTAAGCTCATTAAATTTGTTCCTTCAAATGTCATTTGTCAAGCTGCGCCTTTATCTGAAATAACTCTTTTCCTGAAACTTGAAACTTGAAACTTTAAACTTTAAACTGATTCCGCCAGCCGTTCACCGTAAAGGGGAAATTTATTACAAAGATCACTGATCTCTTTATTAACTTCCTTGATCCGTTTTTCGTCATGTATATCGTCGATTATATGAGAAATTAAACGGGCTATAGTTTTCATTTCTTCCTCTTTCATACCCCTCGTTGTAACTGCGGGAGTTCCGAGCCTTATGCCACTTGTGATTTGAGGACTTTTTGTGTCAAAAGGAATACCATTTTTATTCGTTGTTATGCCTGCACGGTCAAGGGCTTCTTCGACCTCCATTCCTGTCAATCCTTTGTCCGTCAGATCGACAAGCATAAGGTGATTATCCGTTCCTCCCGATACGAGGCGCAAACCTCGAGAAATCAGTTCTTCTGCCATGGCCCTGGCATTTTTTACAATCTGGGACTGGTAGATCTTGAAGTCATCCGAAAGAGCCTCCTGTAAAGCCACTGCCTTCGCTGCAATGACATGCATGAGGGGACCTCCCTGACTTCCGGGAAATACGCGGCTGTTTATAATCTTGGCAAAATCTTCCTTACACATGATGAGTCCCCCTCTGGGGCCGCGGAGGGTTTTGTGAGTCGTTGTAGTAACAAATTCGCAGTTGGGTACAGGGGAGGGATGAAGGCCAGTTGCAACAAGGCCCGCAATATGGGCGATATCGGCCATAATAATTGCGCCTACTTTGTCCGCTATCTGTCTGAAGGCCTCAAAATCGATCGTTCTCGGATACGCACTCGCTCCGACGATGACCATTTTCGGCTTGTGTTTTTTTGCCTGATCTTCTACTTCATTGAAATCGATAGTCTCTGTCTCTTTATCCACTCCGTAGGAAACAACATTGTAAAGTCTTCCTGAGAAGTTTGCCGGACTGCCGTGAGAAAGATGTCCACCATGGGAAAGATTCATTCCCAGAATTGTATCTCCCGGCTGGAGCGTCGCAAAATAAACTGCCATATTAGCCTGGGTTCCCGAATGGGGCTGAACGTTTACATGATCGGCGCCGAAGAGTTGTTTGGTTCTTTCTATGGCAAGGGTTTCCACGATATCGACAAATTCACATCCTCCGTAATATCTCTTTCCCGGATAGCCTTCAGCGTATTTATTGGTCATTATACAGCCCTGGGCTTCAAGAACTGCCTCACTTACAAAATTTTCCGAGGCAATGAGTTCCACCTTGCCTGCCTGTCGTTTCGTCTCCAGCATTATGGCATGGGCAACTTCCGGATCGGTTTTCGATAAAATAGACATTATTGCTTTCCTCCTCGTTGAGTTTCAAGTTTCAGGTTTCGAGTTTAGGGTTCTGATTAAACTTTGAACCTGAAACTTCAAACTCTATATTTTTGATTTTGTCAAGACGTCTTTTATGTCTTCCCCCTTCAAACTCCGTTTCCAACCATGTTTTAATTATATTTTTTGCTGTTTCTATATCGGTTCTTCTTCCTGCGAGGGAAAGAATGTTTGAATCGTTATGCATCCTGCTTAATTTAGCCGTCTCGACATCAAGAGATAAAGCAGCCCTCACTCCTGGAAATTTATTTGCCACGATTGTCATTCCGACACCGGAACCGCATACGAGAATACCTCTTTTAAACTCGCCTGATGAAACTCTTTCAGCCACCCGAGAGCCGAAATCGGGGTAGTCCACCGGTTCATCGCTATCAGTTCCTACGTCAACTATGTCTGTTTCCGATTTATTAAGGTATTCCTTTATGCCTTCTTTAAGTGAATAACCCGCATGATCAGAACCTATAATAACTTTCACAATAGCAATTTCCCGTCCTTAAAATCAAGACTTGAAGTCTGAGACTTAATTCCTTGATTATTCATCGTATTTCTTAAAAACCAGAACGGCATTGACCCCACCAAAACCGAAGGTATTGGACATGGCTGCCCGGACAGCTTTTTTCCTTGTCCTGTGTGGCACAAGGTCCAGGTTGCATGCAGGATCAGGATTATCCAGATTGATGGTTGGGGGAACAATCCCCTCATAAATTGACTTTACCGAAATAATTGCTTCCAGCCCCCCGGCAGCACCGAGCATGTGGCCTGTCATCGATTTCGTGGAACTTACAGATAGATTTTTGTTGTGATCGCCAAACACCTTTTTTATGGCCTCAATTTCATATATGTCATTCAGAGGTGTTGAAGTGCCATGCGCGTTAATATAATCGATATCGGAAGCTTCCACGCCGGCATCTTGCAGGGCAAGTTGCATACATTTTACTGCGCCCGGATGACCCGGCGGCGGTGCCGCAATATGAAAGGCATCACATGTCGACCCAAATCCTGACAATTCAGCGTAGATTGTGGCTCCTCTATTTAAAGCAGAGGTCAACTCTTCTAAAATAACTATGCCAGAACCTTCACTGATAACAAAACCGTCCCGGTCTTTGTCAAAGGGTCTGCTTGCCGCTTCGGGTTTATCGTTTCGGGTGGATATAGCTCTCATGGCGTTGAAAGCAGCAACGGTGAGTGAACAAACAGCTGCCTCAGCGCCCCCCGCGATCATTACGTCTGCGTAGCCATATGAGATTGCTCTGAAGGCATCGCCGATGGCGTTGTTACCTGCCGCGCAGGCGGTTACAGTGCAGCTTATAGGCCCCCTGGCGCCGTACCGTATGGCTATGTTACCCGCGGCGAGATTTGCCAGGGCTCCGGGTATTGTGAAAGGAGATATCTTCTTCGTCCCTGAATTCAGCAGGACTTCTTTTTCTTTCTCTATGGTGGATATTCCCCCTATACCGGTGCCCAGTATAACTCCGGTTCGCCATGTGTTTTTATCATCAATGGTAAGCCCTGAGTCAGCTATTGCCATCTCGGCGGATGCAAGAGCGTAAATAATAAAATCATCGAACCTGCGGACTTCTTTCTGTGTGACAAAAGTCAAGGGATCAAAATTCTTCAACTCACCGGCGATCTTTGTTCTGAAATTGGTCGTATCAAACTTTGTAATCGCTGAGATTCCTGATTTTCCGGCACAAATCCCTTCCCACGTATCTTTCACGCAATTACCGATGGGATTAACGGTGCCCAATCCTGTGACAACCACTCTTTTTCTCAATTAAAACATCCCCAGAGTTCTAAGGTTACACCGCTTTCCTTGCTTTTATATAATCAACAACATCCTGTATTTTTGAAATATTTGCCAGCTCATCATCCGAGATTTCAAGCTCGAAGTAATCTTCCATTGCCATAATCAGTTCTACCAGATCGAGAGAATCTGCTCCAAGGTCATCAATAAATTTTGCTTCAGGAACACATTCTTCTTCAGTTACATTCAACTGCTCCATAATAATTTTCTTTACCTGTTCTTCAATGGTCATTTAAAAACTCCTCCTCCTTTTATATAAGCTCTGAAATTATCTCGTAATTTCTGATTACGAAACCCGATTCACGATAACCGAAACACGAAAGGTCACATGTACACTCCTCCATTCACATGTATTACCTGCCCTGTTATGTAATCAGCATCCCTGGAAACAAGGAATGTAACGACTCCTGCTACATCTTCAGGAGTGCCGGGCCTTGATAGAGGTATCTGATCGATTATTTTTTTTCTTATTTCTTCTGAAAATGAAGATGTCATGTCAGTATCTATAAATCCGGGAGCCACAGCATTGACGCAGATATTTCTGGGCCCCAGTTCTTTGGCAAGGGATTTTGTAAGGCCAATAATTCCCGCCTTGGATGCGGAATAACAGACCTGACCGGAATTTCCACCTTCAGCTACAACGGAAGACATATTGATAATACGTCCCCGGCGTTGCTTCATCATGCTTTTGGTTACAGCCCTGCAGCAGTTAAAAACTCCTTTGAGGTTTATCTCTATCGTGGTGTCCCAGTCTTTTTCCTTGGTTCTCACAAAAACCCCGCTATTGGAAATGGCGGCATTATTTACAAGAATGTCAATCCTGCCTTTTTTATCTACTATATTTTTTATCGCCTTTTGAGCTGCTTTAAAATCAGAAACATCAAATTGACATATCTCGCCATCCCCGCCCTTGTCTCTGATAATGCGAAGTGTTTCAGAAGCGGCCTTTGTATCCTGAAAATAATTGATAAATATAAAAACGCCCATTTCTGAGAGCCTTACGGCGATTGCCCTGCCGATTCCTCTCGAACCACCTGTTACCAGCGCTATTTTTTCATCAGTTATCATAGATCAACTATAGACCGTTTATGATTTTGATCGTTTTTTTCAAAGAATTCATGTCTTCCACGTTCAAGGTTCGAACGTCTTTGTTAATTCTTTTTATAAGACCGGAAAGTGTTCGCTTGGGACCCGTCTCGATGATGGTATCAATTCCCATTTCAATCATTTTTTCTATTGTTTCCTGCCACCTGACGGGGGAGTTGAGCTGCTTTGCCAAAAGCGCCCTCGTATTTTCCTTTGAATAAAAGGTGTCGGGATCGTAATTTGGAATTACCTTTGTATTGCAGTCTTTTACCTCGGTCTTGTTTAAATTTTCCGCGAACATTTCTGCTGCCTTGTCCAAAAGACTGCAATGGCAGGGTATGCTGATGGGAAGTTTGACTGCTCTTTTGGCTCCCCGTTCCCTTGCCTTGATTATTGCTTTTTCAACGGCTTTCGTATGGCCGGAGATAACAAACTGATTTGGGGAGTTAAAAGTAACCAGTTCAACTACTGCTCCGTTTGTTTTGTTGATGTCCCGACAGGCGCTTTCAACGAGCTCTCTCTCGACGCCCATAATCGCGGCCATACAACCGGCACCCGGTGGCACTGCTTCCTGTTGATATTTTCCCCTCGCATGTACAAGCGATAAGGCATCGGCAAAGCTTATAGCTCCCGCGGCATACAGGGCACTATATTCTCCGAGACTGTGACCTGCCATGACTATCGGTCTTATGCCAGTCTCTCTTTCGAATATTCTGTAAGCCGCAACATTAACGGTCAGGACGGTAGTTTGCGTGTTTACAGTTTGATCGAGGGATTCCTGGGGTCCTTCAAAGCAGAGTTCCGCAATATCGAAGTTAAGGATTTCCCGGGCCTCAGCAAAAGTATTTCTTGCTTCTTCGAATTCCCTGTAGAAATCTTTAGCCATTCCAACGTATTGTGCACCCTGACCGGGAAAGACTATACCTGTCTTGCTCATGATTTAATCACTTCCAAATGGGAAAGATCTTTTTCAGGAACCCTTTTCAGCCGAAATAACTTCACGCCCCTTGTAAAACCCGCAGTGAGGACATACCCTGTGAGGTAATTTGGATTCATTACACTGGGGGCATA
The DNA here is from genome assembly GCA_964523565.1 of uncultured Syntrophaceae bacterium. GTDB lineage: Bacteria > Desulfobacterota > Syntrophia > Syntrophales > UBA6807 > CAZGAK01. Next base: position 13,248 of record CAZGAK010000036.1, read on the forward strand.
TGGAAATTGAAGGAGGGGTGAGAGCGTCATGGGATCTTCTCTTGTCCCTTCTTGCTTTTGAATGTCTTTTGACTGGGTTTGGCATATAATAATCCTCTTTTCAATTTTTTCCGTTATTAAACTTCATTTTTTTTAGAACAGCAAAGGGACTTTCAAATGCTGTTATATGATGGTCACAACTTTCCTTGTTAAGATTGACTCCGCAATGGGGACAAAAACCCTTGCATGATTCTTTACAGAGGGGCTTCATTGGAACCTGAAGGACAATCTGTTCAAGTATGATCGGGTCCAGATCAATTAAGTCGCCCTTGTAATAACCGAAGCCAAGGTCTTCACCGGTTAATTCTAAATCTTCCTTTCCGGACAAATCTTCAATCGGGGCAAATGTATATTTAAATTCAGTTTTTACCGGAAGTATAAATTTCTTGAGACACCGGCAGCACTCAAGATTAATTTCTGTTTCAATGGTACCTGTTGCAGATACAGTTTTTCCGATCTTTATAACAGAACACTGACCGTCGATCCTGTCAACAGAGAAAAAGATTTCATCTTCTTCCAGTAGCATTTCACGGAGCCAGTCTCTGTTTTTGGAAATCTGGAGGTTTAAGCCATTTTCCGGAATATTTGCTACGTTAATCTTCATGGCTAACCCTGATTCCCGATATATGTTTCCAAATAAAGTGGTAGAGTTAATTACAAAACAGTTTTCTTGTCAAGGAAAATTTATATTTTTAAAATGACTCATTTCAGAGAGAAATTCAATACATTCTTGACAAAAATACGTGTTCATGAGAATACTGCCCACGAGGTAAAGCAATTTATATACCAAATAAGCTCATTGGCTATAGTTACGGTAATTTCTGCAAAGCTTAATAACTATAACGTGGGTTTTTCGAAATCAACACGGATTAGTGTTGCAAAAACAACACACTCCGGAAAAATCACTGTCTGTATATCAGAATATTATAAAGGAATACGAAGAATGTCGGAGAAAAAAACTGTAAGAACGAGATTTGCGCCTTCCCCTACCGGTTATTTACATGTCGGCGGGGCGAGAACGGCACTTTTTAACTGGCTCTTTGCAAGACACAATAAGGGAAAGTTTATTCTGAGGGTCGAAGATACGGATCAGCTTCGTTCGACGGAGGAATCGACAAAGGCAATCCTGGATGCCATGAGGTGGCTTGGGCTTGATTGGGATGAAGAACCGTATTTTCAGGCCGAAAGAGTCGAAATTCATAGAAAGATGGTTCAGAAACTCATCGATGCGGGGAAGGCGTATTATTGCGTCTGTACTCCTGAAAATCTGGAGGAAAAAAGAAAAAAGGCCCTTTCCGAGGGGAGAAAACCGAAATATGACGGAACATGTCGGGATAAAAATCTCGGCAGGGCGAAAAATTCGGTGGTGAGATTCAAGAACCCCCAGATGGGTGTTACAGTTGTTAATGATCTTGTTAAGGGCAACGTCAGATTTAATAATGAGGAACTGGATGATCTAATCATAGAGAGGAGCGACGGTTATCCAACCTATAATTTTGCCGTCGTTGTTGATGATGCCCAGATGGGAATTACTCATGTTATTCGGGGGGATGATCATCTCAATAATACACCAAGGCAGATCCTTCTTTACGAGGCCCTGGGATACGATCTTCCGGAATTTGCCCATGTTCCCATGATACTGGGTTCTGATAAAGCCCGGTTGAGCAAACGCCACGGTGCAACTTCGGTGATGGCCTACAAGGAGATGGGGTATTTACCGGAGGCCCTTGTAAATTATCTGGTGAGGCTTGGCTGGTCTCATGGCGATCAGGAAATATTTTCAATCCCCGAACTCATCGATTTTTTCACCCTTGAGTCGGTTGGAAAATCTGCAGCCGTTTTCAATCCGGAGAAACTCCTCTGGCTAAACCAGCATTATATAAAAGAAAGCTCCGGGGAGAGACTGGCAGAAGACGCGCGTCCATTTTTTGAGAAACTTGGGCTGGATACGTCAGATATACAGTATGTAAAACAGGTTGTAGCCGATCTCAAAACCAGATCAAGAACTCTGGTGGAAATGGCCGATTCGGGCGCCTTTTATTTCGGAGATGAAATAGAGTATGATGAAAAGGCAGCAGAAAAATTTTTCAAGGTTGAATTTGCCGGTCATCTGGAAGCTGTGGCAGAGAAACTGCCGTTTCTGGAAGATTTCACAAAGGAAGGGATCGAAACTTTCCTGAAAAGTATTGCCGAAGAGAGGGAAACAAAGCTCAAATTTATCGCCCAGCCGATGAGGGTCGCTCTTACGGGAAAGACAGTAAGTCCTGGAATTGATGATGTCATGATAACTCTGGGAAAAGAGAAAGTTGAGCGGAGGATAAAAAAAGCGGTAGATTATATCAAGCAACGTCATAACTGAAATTTGGTCTTGACTTTTCAGCATTATTTGTCTAACTCGTACCATTCAAAATTGGCTTGCCAGGAGATTGCCTGTCGGTCGGACTCAGGTCTCTCGAATTCTGGTTACCAACTGAGACCTTTGCAGAATGTTCAATTTTGTTCAAGTTCAAGGAAGGCGAAAATTTTAACCACAGGAATATTTCGAGGATTAAATTTTGAGCCTGACGCAGAAATTGGGCAAAAGGGGACGTTATGCAAAGGTCTCCAACTATGGTCCCATCGTCTAGCGGTTAGGACGCTGGCCTCTCACGCCAGAAACGGGAGTTCGATTCTCCCTGGGACTACCATAAATAATATTAAGGGGTTAGACTGGTATCTAACCCCTTTTTTTGTTAATTTTAATGAATTCGCAAAAGGTCAAAACAGGGATACCCGGATGTCTTGAAGAAATTATGATATACAATGGACGATTCAAATAAAACCAGTCAATTAGATCTTGCAGGGCTTGATGATACCTGTCGGGAGGTACTCGATCTGCTTTGTTACGATCTTCTTGCAACGCTCGATGCCTTTGAACTCACTGAGCGACAGTTTGATCCTGGCATTGTGTCATATTTGCAGGAAAAACTGAGTCCTTTTGCGGATCGTCTTGAAGGATCAGGCAAACAATTTCATTCCATTTCCCCTCCTTCTAATTTTAAATTGTTCCATGATCAGCTTAACGATGCCACAATTAATGCCACCGACGCGCTCCGAATTTTCGGAGCTCCCGCCGGCCTTGAAGCGTCTCTGATTAACTTCAGAAAAGCGAAAAGAAAAATCTGTCGCACCCGGGAGAAACTTTTTTCGTTGCGTCGATCGTTGCCGACTGTCAATCGCTTCCTTATCGAAGCGGCTGTGCACGAGCGGATCGATGAATTTGATCCCGATAGGCCGCCGAGAACAGATGTGGGCCTCTTCCACGTTGGCATGGAGGAAGATCCCTATGCCCGCGGCAGGTTTTCGCTTTACGTACCGGAGTCTTATGGCGGATATCAGGCTTGGCCGCTCGTCATTGCACTCCACGGCGGATTTAGTCACGGCCGGGACTTTCTCTGGACCTGGTTCCGCGAGGCGCGAAGCCGGCGTTTTATCCTGCTTGCCCCGAGTTCGCATGAGGCCACCTGGTCCATTACCGGCATTGACGTCGATTCTGCCACACTGAACAAAACGCTGGAGTATATTGCCGAAAGGTGGAAAATTGATAAGAATCGAATCCTGCTCACAGGTATCTCCGACGGGGCTACGTATGCCCTATCGCGTGCTCTCGACAAACAACCCCCCTTCACGGCCTTTGCACCCGTATCCGGTGTACTTCCTCCTTTCGATCTTCGTAATGCAAAAGACCGCCGCATTTATTGGGTACACGGTGCTTTCGACTGGATGTTTCCGGTGGAGCGGGCACGCCAGGATTATACGATCCTCAAAACGGCAGGAGCGGATATTACGCTCCGGGTCATTGACGACCTCTCCCACACATATCCCCGTGAGCAAAATGACCGCATACTAACCTGGTTTGATTCCTCTCTCGCCTTACCCACTCCTAAAGCGGCAAAGCCGCAAATCCGAAATTCGAATATCTAAATACGAAACAAATCCGAATATCGTTCGACTGAGCGCTCACGTCGAAGTCAAATAACAAATTTTCGAAACAGTTTTAGACATTCGAGTTTAAGATTTTGATATTGTTTCGAATTTCGACTTCGGCGTGAGACTTCGGCGTGAGCTCAGTCGAACGCTCAGGTCGGGAATGACAAAACGGCAAAAACTCTGACTTTTTACGAACTTGTCAAGATTCAATACCGTTTTGACGGGCTGATTTGCTTTTCCATTTCACTTTTCAGTGGACTTGTGTTATTTGAGCGGCAAAATAATACTATTAAGAGACCTTTGAAAAATGCGCTCTTTCTGTCATTCCCGCGAAAGCGGGAATCCATAACAAGTTAAAAATACTGGATTCCCGTTTACACGGGAATGACCATTTAGACTATTTTGGGGAAAATTCAAAGGTCTCGAATACTAAAAGAATGGGATAGTAAAGGGAGGATCATATGAAAGATGTAGTTGTTGTTTCTGCCTGCCGTACAGCAATCGGGAGATTTTTAGGCAGCCTGAAAGATGTGCCGGCCAGAGACCTGGCTATAACTGCAGGCAAAGCGGCCGTTGAGAGGGCGGGGATTCCTGCGGATATCATTGATGAATTCTGTATGGGGCAGGTTTATCCACATATGGGTGGATCTTTGCCGGCTCGGCAGGTATCAATGAGGATCGGTCTTCCTGACAGGAGTGGTGCGGTCAGTGTCAACCAGAACTGTACCTCAGCCATGCGGGCGCTGGAAATAGCTGCCCATAACATTATGTTAGGCAAGACGGACATTGGTCTGGTCGTCGGTGTGGAAAGTATGTCCACTGTTCCGTATATGATTCCGAAAGGCAGAACTGGATACAGATTGGGTCCGGGAAGACTTGAAGATGCAATGCTTTGTGATGGGTTAATTGATGAGCTGGTTCCCGGTCACATGGGAATTACCGCTGAAAACGTGGCCGAAAAATATGGTATTACCCGCCAGGAATGCGATGAGTTGGCTATTATAAGCCACACACGGGCTACAAAGGCGGTTCAGGAAGGTATATTTAAACGGGAGATCGTGCCGGTCGAAATCAAATCTAAAAAGGGTGTCAAGATATATGAAACCGATGAGCATATGATACCGGATGCTAATATCGAGGCCATGAGTAAACTCCCTCCGGCATTCAAAAAGGACGGCGTTGTCACTGCTGCCAATGCCTCCGGGATCAATGATGCGGCGGCGGCCGTAATAATCATGTCCAGGGATAAGGCGGAAGAGCTGGGAGTCAAACCGCTTATGAAGCTGATCAATATATGTGGTGAAGGCGTCGACGCCAGGGTAATGGGGTTGGGACCCGCCGTCGCTATACCGAAATGTCTCAAGGAAGCAGGCATGAAGTTTGAGGACGTTGAATACTGGGAGATCAATGAGGCGTTTGCGGCCCAATGGCTGGGTGTTGGCAGGATGCTCAAGGAAGACTTCGGCATGGAATTAAATCTGGACAAGGTAAATCACAACGGTTCCGGAATTGCCCTGGGACACCCGGTGGGATGTACGGGGTTGCGTATTATCGTATCCCTGTATTATGAACTTGAGCGACTGGACTTGACTGTGGGAGGGGCTTCTCTTTGTGTAGGAGGTGGTCCTGCCATGGCCTCGCTGTGGACGAGAGAAATATAACGTTCAGATACTGCATGATAGAGTGATACGAGTGCCGCAGGTACATAAATTTGGGAGAGGGAGATCATTTTTACTCCCTCTCTTTTTTGAATATTCTGAAAAGGTAACATGATGAATCAAGAAAATCCGCTGAATAAATTTCGTGGGGCTTCCAGATACGTACTGGATGATGAACTGGCAAAAATTGTTAATGTTTCAATAGCTCTTGAGATGCCTCTTCTTCTCAAAGGGGAACCGGGAACGGGGAAAACCATGCTGGCTTATGCTGTTGCGGAAAGCCTCAAAATGCCTCTTATCGTATTGAATGTGAAATCGAGCATGAAATTGATTGATGCTCTTTATCAATATGACACATTAACACGTTTGAATGACAGCCGTTTCGGAGACTCCGACAGGAATGTCAGCCATATTGAAGAGTATATAAAAATGGGAAAAATAGGACAGGCCTTTGTCGCGGATGTACGAACAGTTCTCCTGATAGACGAAATTGACAAGGCCGATACGGATTTCCAGGATGATATGCTGGATGTCCTCGACCAGATGCAGTTTGATATTATAGAGATTGATAAAACAGTTAGTGCCAAAAACAGACCCGTTGTTATCATTACATCGAACGCCAAGAAGGATCTTTCCGACCCTTTCCTTGGCCGCTGCAATTTTCACCACATTGCGTTTCCGGATCCCCATATGATGCGGAGTATTATAGATACTCACTTTCCAAACCTGCAGGGAGAAATAATTGAAGCCTGCATTGAAACCTTTTATCACTTGAGGGTGTTTGAAGGTATTGAGAAAAAACCAGCTACCCGGGAACTTATCAACTGGATCAGGGCATTGAGGGCGGACCCTGATTTTGAGATTTCAAAACTTCATCGGGGTGAGATTCCTTATCTGGGAGTTCTCTACAAAAAAAGTTCCGATGTGGAAAATGTAGCCCGGAGAGTTACTCAATCCTTTTAGATAAGGGGAATCACCTTGTTTATTGAATTTTTCTATACCCTGAGAGAAAGAGGTGTTCCCGTAACACCCACCTCTTTTCTCAGATTACATAAGGCCCTTTCTACCGGTCTAATCCACTCGCTGGAGGATTTTTACACGGTTGCCCGCTCCGTACTTGTCAAGAGTGAACGCTACTTTGATATGTATGATCAGATTTTCGCGCACACTTTCCAGGGTGTAGAACTTGTAGAACCCGACGATGAAGAAATTACAGAAATAGCGAAAGCTCTTTTGGAAGAGTGGTTGAAAAATCCCGCTGATATAGCCGCTGCCCTTGGTATAGATGAAAGAGAACTCGAACGGTTGACGCCGGATGAGCTGATTCAATATTTTTTTGAACGCCTGAAGGAACAGGCTGAGGCACATCATGGTGGAAACAAATGGATCGGCAAGGGGGGTACTTCACCGGTAGGCCATTCAGGTTATCACCCCGGAGGTATGCGTGTGGGGGGGGGTGTGTCCCGTAATAAATCGGCTATAAAAGTGGCCATGGACAGGAGGTATAAGGATTATTCCCAGGACGGTCCCCTTACCCAGTCTCAAATAGGAGAAGCCCTGAAACGATTGCGTCGTATGGTGCCGGCAGGGCCGAGAGATGTCATAAATGTGGATAAAACGATCTATGAAACCATACGAAGCGGCGGAGAAATCGAAATTGTCTATGACCGTCGCCTTAGAGATCGGATCAAGGTCGTCCTCATGATTGATAATGGTGGATGGTCAATGGATCCGTATGTTCATCTGGTTCAAACCCTTTTCAATTATGTGAGGGACCAGTTCAAGGATCTTAAAGTCTATTACTTTCACAATACAATTTACGATGAGGTCTGGTTAGATCCTCCCAGGCGTACAAAACCGGAAAGAATCCTTGATTTTATCAGTAAAGATCCGGAAACGAGACTCATTATTGTCGGTGATGCAAGTATGGCTCCGTATGAATTAATGCATACAAAGGGGTTTATTCATCTTGAAAAGAAGAGAAGTCGACCGAGCATTGAAAATCTGCAGTTTTTAGCTGAGACCTTTCGTCATTCTGTGTGGATCAATCCTGAAGAAGAGAGATGGTGGGGAGCCTGGACGATTGATAATATAAGACAGGTGTTTCCCATGTTTGGGCTTACACTGGATGGTCTGGATAAAACGGTACATTATCTTATGTCCCGTAATTAGGAGGCTGTCCGAGAATACTCTTCTACTGCGGCTTCGGCGTGAGCTCAGTCTATGTGTGACACTTCGGTATAGTCCCGCACTGCGGTATCTCTATGATAGCGATCACCATTGTCAAACAAATTAATTTGCACAGAAGAGAGAAGAGTAACGATCATCTGACTGTGAGAACGACTCTGGTGATTACCTGCTTGTCGCATAGACAATCAATGGAGCAGCAAGCCAGAGGCCAACAATCGGAAGGACATACATCACGCCCTCAACAAACACGAGGCATCCCAGACCCAGAATGAGACTTACCACGATTGACGGAAGCATGGTTCGACATATTCCGGTAAGACTGTAAATTTCTTTCTTTCTCTTCACTTCACCGGCAGTGACCCAATCAATATTCGGTTTTCTCAGTATTGATGTGACAAGAATACACAGTATCTTCTTGAATTTCCCGTATGAACTAAGACCTGGGTCTCGTTTTACTTTGTCAAGTGAGTCGGCAAGGTATGTCCCCTCCGGAATCTGTAATGTTATGCGAACCCATGCCTCCAGAATGGAAAGCGCCCTGTGCAGATAAAAGGAAAGATATATAATTGTCGAAACGAGCCCCCGAACGATCCCTACAGCTGATGACCCGGGAGATTTCAACTTTACCGGAACGATAAGATAGGAAAAGCCTACCACACCGATGAGAATGAGTGAACATAACCATGTTGGAAACTGCGGCACAAACCAGCCAACCGCACACAATATGACCAGCGATGGAATGCTCAGTTGCTTTTTAATAGGCCACATGAGATTCCACCTGCTAAAAGCAGAGAGATGATTTCTCACGTACTCCCTTTTGCTGTTGGGAATTTTCGGCAGCACCCATGCCAGAACCTGCTTGTCTCCCCTGAGCCAACGCTCAATCTGAGATATACCCCCAAGGAAGTTGTCCACCGCTTCTTCCAGAACAAAAACATTCTGCACGAGAGCAGCACGTAAAAATCCGCTTTCCACCTTATCATGGCTCAATAGTTGATTTGCGGGGAAACGGTGTGAGAGGACTCTCTCATGGGTTGCCACATCATATATACCTTTACCAATATACGTGCCCTCATGCAGAAGATCCTGAAGGCTCTGGAGGATATAATGGTGTGCCCCATCGGGACGACGGTGCCACCCTTCCATACGTGCGTAAAACGACCTGCTGCAACTGTCTTTCGACGGAATCGGGAAAGGCTGAAGGACTCCGTATCCCTTCACGACAATATCGGTCTCTTCATCTATTACCGGTTGATTCAGAGGGTGAGCAGCCATTCCGACGAGACGCCTCGCGTACCCATCTGACAATATGTTATCGCTGTCGAGAAGGATGACCTTAGTGACATTTCCGACTGAATCGACATCTCCGGCAATGACGCTGAACGTCTTGTCCGAGCCCCACTCCCGGTACTCTTCACCTTCGATCTTTCCCAGAAGCCACTTGTTGAGTTTCTCAACGCCACCGCGCTTTCTCTCCCACCCTGTCCATTTTCCTGACACAGTGTTCCACGCCCTGTCCCGGTGAAAGAGAAAAAACTGATCGCGGCCATGCTTTTCGTTGAGAGAATGTATGCCGCTCAAAACAAAATCCAGGAGATTTTCCTCATCCTCTGTCACCGCTGCCTCAACCGAATCTCCGAAGTGTGTAAGTATTGCAACGGGCAAATTTATGTCCCTATTAGCGAGGTGGGTACTTTCCATGCACTCAAGTGTTCTCGCCGCGGAATCTTTATTTGCGATCAGGGACGCATATACAATGAGAGTTCTGAAATCATCCGGGATACCGTCTGAAAAATCTATTTCGGGCAGTATATGTGGCTCTTTAAATAGATGTATTGTCTTACAGACGAGTATTTCTGCAACGTCATGGAAAGGAAGAAGAGAAAGAAGTAGTAACACAACAATTATATAGTAAGAGGCGCCGAAAAAGGTCAACGACACCGCAAACAACGCACCCATTACAATGGTGAGAAAAAGAACACCATTGATATACAAAGCAAAAGTATGAACAGCTATCCAGTTTCCAAGCGTCTTTCTAATAACAACCCTCCTCGATGGAAAAGTTAAGCCTGATCAACAAGTTATGAATATAAACTTTTCAGTGTGAAATATCACCATGTGCGAGGTTTGTCAATCTCTTCCTCTTTTATCAGTATGTGCAATCCTCCGGGATGAACACTTACCGCAAAAAGTGATATTCACTGTTTCCTGACGTTCTCACACCGAAACGGGAGCGGAGTCGAACACTTTCTGTTGTTTTCCATGGAAGACATGAAATCCTGAGTACTGCTAGTGTCGTGTCAAGTCTCGAGTGTCATTGCGAGCGAAGCGAAGCAATCT
>CAZGAK010000037.1:0-23351 GCA_964523565.1 uncultured Syntrophaceae bacterium
TGGGCAAGGCTGATTTCTCCCGGTCTTGGATTGTGTCCTCCTCCTACAAGACCGGCGTCAGAGATTGAGTGATGAGGTGCGCGAAATGGTCTCGCTGCGACGATTGCCTCTTTCTTTTCCAAAAGTCCCGCCACCGAAAAAATCTTAGTCGTTTCAATAGCCTCTTCGAAGACAGGATCGGGGAGTATCGTCAGTAGTCTTCGTGCAAGCATTGTTTTGCCGGAGCCCGGTGGTCCTACCATTATGATATTATGCCCACCGGCGGCAGCGACCACTAAAGCCCTTTTTGCCTGATCCTGACCGCTTACTTCACTGAAATCATAGTTGTAAAGGAGGCTCTCGCTGAACAGTTCAGACACATCGACAGTGGTCGGTTTAATCTCTTTTGCGTCGTTAAAAAATTCTACTACATGATGCAGGTAATCAACGGCAATTACATCGACAGCTTCCACCATGGCAGCCTCGGTGGCATTATCCCGTGGAACGACAATTCCCTTGAGCCCCATTTTTTTTGTTTGAAGAGCTGCAGAAAGCGCGCCATGGACTCCTTTTATTCTCCCGTCCAACGAAAGTTCACCAATGATCATGTAATCGTGAAGTTTTTTCCTGTCGATGATATCCTCTGCAGCCAGGATGCCTGTAGCGATGGGAAGATCGAAACTCGTACCTTCTTTTCTGATATCTGCAGGTGCAAGATTAACGGTTACCCTGTTTTTCGGAAAGCGGTAGCCTGAATTCTTTATGGCAGATTTTATACGGTCCTTACTTTCTTTTACGGCCACATCAGGCAATCCGACTGTCGAAAAGTGGGGGAGTCCTGACGATGTATCGACTTCAACATCCACTAGATAGGATTCTGTGCCGAGTATGGCGCTGCTTATTATCCTGACGATCAACGTTCGCTCCCTGTGCTAATCTTGATGGTTTCGTAAAAAGTCAAAAACTCGCTAATATGTCATTCCCGCGAAAGCGGGAATCCAGTAATTACACGCAGTTATGGATTCCCGATCAGGTCGGGAATGACAAAACGACAGAAATTCGGACTTTTTACGAAACTGTCAATCAATCTTTATACATGGTGGAAATTTTTATGTAGTTTTATTGGATTAAAAAAATTATAGCAAGGATTTTTCTCTTTGCAATTTTTATAGTTTCTGTGTACGAAAAACTTACAGGCAGAGGAAGAGGATAATTTTATGATAGGTTTTTTTGATTCAGGTTTTGGCGGATTGACAGTATTAAAAAGTGTTGTAGAACTTCTCCCCGACTATGATTATCTGTATCTTGGTGATAATGCACGGGTTCCATATGGTAATCGGTCCCAGGAAATCGTATACGAGTTTACAAGACAGGCAGTAGATTTTCTTTTCAAACAAGGATGCCCTTTAATTATTATTGCCTGCAATACGGCATCCTCCAAAGCCCTCAGGAGAATTCAGCAGGAATTCTTACCCGAAAAATATCCCGGCAGAAGAGTCCTTGGTGTCATCCGTCCTGCAGCCGAGGAGATCGTTGAAAGGGGCTGTCGTAAAGTTGGCATACTGGCCACGGAGGGTGTTGTCACTTCCCGTATTTATATAGAAGAAATTAAGGATCTGGAACCTTCTATTGAGGTTTTTCAGCAGGCCTGCCCGCTTCTGGTGCCTATCATAGAAGCGGGTGAACTGGATTGGGAAGGAACCGATATGATCATTTCAAAGTATCTTGGTGAGCTGTTCGATCAGGACGGTGAAATCGATACGATACTCCTCGCTTGTACGCATTATCCTATCTTGCATAAGAATTTTGAAAGGCAGGTTTCTGCCAGGGCAGTTGTTCTTGACCAGGGACCTATAGTGGCTAAAAAACTGAAGGACTATCTGGCAAGACATCCCCGGATTGACGGAAGGCTTAAGAAGAATAGCGAAAAGGTTTTTCTTACAACCGATACGTCGGAGAAATTTGACCGCCTTGCCCGTGTTTTTTATGGTGAGTCGGTACACTCGAAACTTGTTTCGTTAGAATCTCCGTCTGTATGAGATAATAAAAAATATTTTAACTTTCTTGACTGGGAAAATCAACTATGCTAATTTCCTCTATGGCTTTGTCAGTCCATTAACAGTTGTCCTCCCATTAGCATAAAAGATAATATACCAATGACGGAATTTACCCACCTGGATGAGAAGAATAAATCACGTATGGTAGACGTTACCGCCAAAGAACCCACATTCAGGGAAGCCGTGGCCGAGGGAAAGGTATTAATGAGGCCGGATACCGTGAGGGCTATTGAAGAAGGTGGTGTTTCAAAGGGTGATGTCTTCGGCGTTGCGAAGATCGCCGGGATCATGGCCGCTAAAAGGACAAGCGATATAATTCCGATGTGCCACCCCCTCGAACTGACAGGGATTGATATCCATTTTTCAAGCCATAGCGAAAGCGGAGAGATAACTATTCAATCAAGGGTCAAAACTTTTGGGCGAACGGGCGTGGAGATGGAGGCCTTGACCGCTGTCAGTACAGCGGCTTTAACTATTTATGATATGTGTAAATCTGCCGATAAAGAGATTATACTTTCAGATATAAAATTATTAAAAAAAAGTGGCGGCAAAAGCGGGACTTTCTTAAGAAAAGAGTAAAGACCATTCTGCAGAATTATTTATTCTATAGTATCCGGTAACCACGATGTCAGTAAAGATCTATAAAATCAGAAAATCATTCTTGATTCCCTTGTCCATAGACACCTTTTTTCTTTTCGTGCTATTGGTGATTGCTTTTTTCACTGGAAGTCAGCCTGCGGAAAAAATTATTCTTTCGATCATTTTGATTCCCGTGCTCTACGTCTTGTCAGAGGTGATTGTACGTGAAACGACAATAGGCATAGATGGTATAACCATAAAAAAACTCCTGAGAAAGAAAAGAATAAATTGGGAAAATATTACAAATGTTGATACCGTAATCTTAAGGAAAAAGGTATTCCTGGCCCTGACTACTACAAAGGGGTTTTATGTAGTATCAAACTCTTATGGCAACTTTGCTGGCTTGGTTCGTGATGTTGTCGAGCAATTAAGCGATGGAATAGTAGAAGAAAGAGTAAAGGATTTCATTAAAAAGCCGATACATAAAATATCGGATATCGTGGGGGCATGGGTTGCAGCGTTTTTCCTTTTAGCCATTATTTATATGAAGATGTTTATTTCCTGACCCCATCCCAGCGGTTTTGCCCTGTCGTAATTTCATTTTTTAAAGAGGGTCAGCCATTTATGCTTTTCGGCCCATAATTGATCAGTAATATCAGGAACTTGATTCGAGAGTAAAGGAAAATACTTCTATATGAATGCCCAGGATACCCCCAGATCAGTTGTTGAGAAACCAATCAGCGGATCATCATATTCAATCGTTGAAAGTATCGTAGAAGAAAAACTTGAAGATATCGTAACAATCCTCAGTTCAGAAAATCCCGGAAAGAGCAGATTGTATGAAGAAATTTTATCCATGGTTGAAGGAATATTAATAAAGATTGCACTAAGACGTTCTAATAATATCAAATCAACTGCCTCGGCATTTCTCGGGATAAACAGAAACACCCTTCACAAAAAGATGGAAAAGCTGGGGATAAGCATCGAAAAAGTAGATCGATAAGGTTCTTCTCCAATTTAGTTGGAGAAGAGGGTCCAAGGATTCCAGGGTTTGTTTTCTAAAGACTTTATCAGAGTCTTTAACATTCTTTCGCTTTCAACTCTTTGTAATTTTTTAGCATTTCACTCGAACCCTCTGGGATCACACCTGATTAATTGTAGACAATACACTTATTTTGCCTTAATTAACTTCAACTAATCGGGAGATGATCCATCGATAATAATATTGGAGTAATGGGATATCTAAAAACAGGGACAGTAAATTAAAAAAAACGGATTCGGATTCTGGGATCCAGCCTTTTTAGTCCAGCCTTTTTAGCCAGGTTTATGGCTTCCTGAAATTCTTCTTGAGAGATTCTCCTGTTGATTATGTTATCATTTCTTGCCTGGCCGCAGGGACGGTATTGATCCATAACATTAACATAGGTATTCGCAGATATTTTATCAGCCAGAAAATTGGTTACCTCTTTCGTATTTGCCACACCGCCCGGCATTACAAGATGGCGTACCAGGAGACCCTTTACGGCTATTCCCTCCTGGTTGATTTCAAGGTCTCCTGCCTGGCGATGCATTTCTTTTACGGCCGCCACCGCGATATCTCTGTAATCTGCTGCGTTACAATACCTTTTTGACCACTGGGCGTCCCAGAATTTAAAGTCGGGCATATAAACATCAAAAATGCCATCCAGAAGCTGCAGCGTTTCAACCTTATCATAGCCGCCTGAGTTGTATACTAAAGGTATAGCAAGCCCATGCTCAATAGCGATAATGAGACCTTCCAGTATCTGGGGCACTGCATGAGTAGGCGTGACAAAGTTTATATTATGGCATCCCCTTCTTGCCAGTTCGAGCATCATCGCGGCCAGATGTTCCGGTTCTACTTCCTGACCCTCTCCGAGATGACTGATTTCATAGTTCTGGCAAAAAGAACACAGGAGATTGCAATAGCTCATGAAAATCGTTCCTGAACCATACCTTCCGACCAGGGGGGATTCTTCACCAAAATGGGCGTGGAAGCTTGAAACACGAGCCATCCTCCCTGTCTTGCAGAAGCCGACTTCGCCTGATAGTCGATCAACGCCGCAGTCACGAGGGCATAGTTTGCAATCTCTCATCAACTCCAGGGCCTGACGGGTGCGATCCTGCAGAATTCCTTCTTTGTATAATTTTAAATAGGAAGGTGAGGGTGTATCCATAACTTTATCTTCAACAACTATGCTTTTTGTGCAGATGCCGGTGTCAGGGGCAAAAGGCTGAAGGCTGAAAGGAGTGAGGAGCAAGGGGTAAGAAAATAATCCTTAATCCGGAAATTATTCTGCCTTTAGCCCTTAGCCTTTCGCCTTTTGCCTTTTGCCTTTGCGAAGCTACCTGTGATATTTCCCCATCAATTTTTCTTCCGCTAAAATATGTCCTTTCATGGCCCGTAACAATTGTTCTTTTGTCGCACCAGGTTCAAGATCGACGTATTCGTCAAGGGCATATAACTTGAAGAAATATCGGTGTACACCGGATGGAGGACAGGGACCTCCATAGCCTATCTTATGAAAATCATTTGTTCCCTGTTTCCCTCCATTAGTGAGTCTTTTTTCGGGAGGTGTATTTTCCGGTAATTTGCTTATACTGGCCGGGATATCATATACAACCCAGTGTACCCATGTTCCCATAGGAGCATCAGGATCGTCGCAGATAAGAGCAAAACTTTTCGTATCATCGGGAGGGTTGTTCCATTCCAGGGGGGGAGAGATATTTTCTCCATCGCAGGTATACTTATCAGGAATCATCCCCTCATTTTCAAAACTGCTGCTTGTAATTTTCATGTTTTCCTCTCCTTTGATTTGAGCCTTTACCTGTTCGTTGCTCTGAGATAAGAAAAGAAAGACAAACAGGACCAAAAAAATAAAATCTTCCTTATCATGAGAAACACCTCATTTACCTGTACATACAGTCAACCTGCATGTTCTGTCAAAGACAATTTATTGCAATTATAGAGTTCGTTCCCCTATTTATTATGAAAGCTTCGACAAGATTATTTACATATTGATTTCTATCATGATAGTATTCTAACGTCTGGATGGGCCGTGATAAAAATCGTTGAAGCCCGGCTTATAAAAAGTCACTAAATTCAAATAACATTCGATTTTGTGGTTTCGCAAAGGTCTCACTAAACACCTTGTAACAGGTGGCAGTATTGTCCCAAAGAAACCTGCCGGAATCATGGGGAAAGTTGTCTCAACAAAATGAGGTTCAAAATGATAAAGCCTCGGAAATTCTCAGAACATACTGATCCACGGGCTGTTTTTAATAAAAGATCGATCCTGAGGACGGATCAAAGAAATCAGGCATTTCCCATTCCAACCAGCCCGGTAATCATAGCCGCACTTCGTGCCCTTTATGCGGGCGGACCGAGAAACCAATGGTTGTCGGATTCCTATGGCAGACCTCAATATCGCTATGAATCTCGAGATGGTCAGATCGTCCTATCATTTACAGCCCCACCCGGTTTCGGGAATCGTTTACATCTTTTTAAGGCACAGCATGGTTATGCTCTCCGTTTTACTTTTATCTGTTCGGGAAGCCTGAGGGCAGCCGTTCAGGAACTTTCCGTCGAAACAGCCGATATATTTTTAATCCTGATGACACGGATTGCCGAGCTGCGGGATCCTGCACGGGATATAGCCAGTATAAGCCTGGAAGAAATTGCCGATATTCGGGGTGTACACGTTCGCCACGGGAGTGTCCAGAATCTTTACAAAGATTTTAAAGAAGAAATCATGCGACTGTCAGATATGTGTCTGACCATGACGTGGCGTGACTATTCACGTGGTGGAATGATTACCTTCGGCAGGGAAAAACCTGATCGGCTTCTGGATATTGTGGATGTTGAATATAAACAAAGTCGGAATACATGGACCTCTTTCCGATTTCGCTGCGGCCAGGCACTCTCTCACTTCCTCAGCCCGGACGGCCTGCGATGGATCGGTTACTACAGCAGATCGTTGTTAAAATTAAGCCCTTATCATGAAGCTTTTACAAAGAAGCTGGGAACATACTGGACCATTGTGGGAATCATAGCAGGGAAAAAAGGGTTACAGCCCCGGGCGACACCGTATACCATCCTTGATTTCTGCGGAGAGGACATCAACTGGCGCAATCCCGGACAGACAGTCGATGCCTTTACAAAAGCTCATGATCGACTTGTAGAAATAGGAATTCTTGATGATTCGGAGATTCTGGATCCTCTAAATCGGACCAAAGGTTACTTTAAAAATTGGCTGGAAACCCCGATTAACGTCAAATTATCCCAAAATCTCTGGCAACTAAAGGAAAGAGAAAAGATGCCGCCTTACAGTAGAAAACTATCGCATATAAAATGCTCCAGTCAAAAAACGAGCCCCATTACTGTTCCCGAAAGTGCTCAAGAATTAATAAATGATCCGGCTCTTATCCGGCAGCTCAGGAACGATTATTTTTTACGACAGAGCGAGTTAGCGCGAGCACTGGGAGTGAAACGGCAAACACTTTCCAGTTATGAGCGAGGACTGCGTGCATTGCCCGAGGACAAGGCTATCAGGATTTTACAGATCTGGCAGCAACAGATCAAAATGTATTGATCACCTTTATTATATTTCTTATTCGCAAATAGAACCAGCCATCCTTTGAGTAAAAAACACCCATCCTGTGAGCAAACCTAACCTATCCATTGAGTATGTTAAGCCTCATAATTGCTTTACTTTTGAGTATGCCTGTCTTTCCTGAACCATTCAGTCAGTAATAAGTTTTAATATCGCATAGCCCACCCCGTTTTGCACATGGCAGTATGGTATACAAATAAGAAAAAGGGAGGATTCCATCATATCGCCACAAGATCGTATTAAAGTTTTGCAGGATAAGATCATTGATCAAGAATTAATGGGCGTCTTGCTATTCTATTCCAGGAATATCCTTTATTACACGGGCACGGCACAGCCGTCTTACCTTGTAGTTTTGCCTGAAGATTTCATATTGTTCGTAAGAAGCGGCTTTGAATTTGCGGAAAATGATGTGTTTATCAATAAGAAAAAAATTAAAGAAGAGCGCAGGCTGGGGAATATCTACAAAGAGATTTTCGCCGGATTGAACGTGGGAAGCAAGACGATCGGCACCGAACTGGACATTCTTACCGTTGAGCAATTCAAAAATTTCAGGAAGGCTTTTCCTGATAATGATTTTGTCAATATTTCGCCTGCTGTTTTAGAACAGAGAAAGAAAAAAGACCCCTCGGAAATCGCTAAGATAAAAAAAGCCTGTCATGCCATTCATATGGGCCATGAGGCAGTCCTTTCCACCTTAACGGAGGGTATCACAGAGCTGGAACTTGCGGCTGCCGTGGAGAATGCCCATAGGCTGGCGGGACATGAAGGGATTTTTTTCATCAGGCAGCCCGATTTTTTTATGAGCCGCGGACCCATCTCCTCCGGACCAAACCTTTTCAAGATCAGCGGTGTCGTTTACACGATAACAGGTATAGGCCTAAGTCCGTCCGTGCCGGCGGGACCTTCAAGAAGAAAGATTGAAAAGGGAGATCCGGTGATCGTTGATATTCCAACTTTTGTCGACGGATATCACGCAGACCAGACAAGGACCTATGTTCTCGGAAAGGCCGATGAAAAGATAAGAATCATGTATAACAATCTCAAAGAAATCGCTGATTATCTTATTGAGAGTATTAAACCCGGAATGAAATGCAGCGAAATATACGGCATGGCAACAGAAAAGGCTAAGGATCTCAATGTCATAGAAGCTTTCCTCAACTTTGGGAAAGGGCGAAGAAGCCGTCTCCTCGGCCATGGGATTGGGCTGGAATTGAATGAGCCCCCTATACCTTCCGAGTATGATCATTCCAAAGTGGCCGACGATTTTGTCATTGCCCTGGATATGCACATGATGGATGAGAATGTCGGGGTTGTTAAACTGGAAGATATGATTTTAATTAGCGAGGGAGGTAATGAGATATTAACAAAAAGCCCGAGACAGCTCTTTGAGATATGAGATCAATCAGATGAGTTTCAACGAATAACCAAAGTTATTGGTTAGTTGCTTTGAATGAAGTAATATCAATAATTATAAAAGGAGGAACATATGGAGTTTTTAAAAGTAACAAAAGATGAGGGGATTGCCAGGGTTGCACTCAGCAGGGGCAAAGTGAATGCTATCAATGAAAAGGTAGTGGATGAACTGTCCGATTGTTTCAAGCAACTGGCTGATGATCCAACGGTAAAAGCCATAATTTTTACGGGGGAAGGCAAGTTCTTCACGTTTGGTTTTGATATTCCAGAATTTCTCGCTTACCCGAAAGACGACTTCATCCGGTATCTTACCAAATTCACTGATCTTTATACCTATCTCTTTTTGTATCCGAAACCGGTTATTGCTGCACTCAATGGTCATACTGTTGCAGGAGGATGTATGCTCGCCATATCATGTGATTACAGAATAATGGTTCCTGAAAAGGCAAGGATTGCTCTTAATGAGATCAATTTCGCTTCGTCACTCTTTGCGGGCAGTGTCGAAATAATGAAATTGCTGATTGGTCAGAGGAAGGCGGAAACAGCAGTATACAGCGGGGCGATGTATTCACCGGAAGAAGCCCTGGAGCTTGGACTCATTGATCGGATAGTATCTCCCGATGAACTGGAGACAGAAGCACGTAAAATAGCCGAGGAATATGCCAGCAAAGATGGTGCTGCCTTCAAAAGTATCAAACATCTTTTGCGAAAAACCCTGGCAGACGATTTCGCTCGGAAAGAAAAGGATTCAATTCTTGAATTCGTAGATATCTGGTATTCGGAAAACACCTGGAATCAGTTACAGGATAAGACGATCCGCTCGTGATGTTTTCCGGTTTGTCATGTAACAAGATGGAGAAAAATACACCTGAGCAATGAGGGGACACAGCGGACGGGGGTTTATGCTGAAGTGAATATAAGAAAACTAGTGTCATGTCAAGTCTCGAGTGTCATTGCGAGCGAAGCGAAGCAATCTCCTGCTACTGGGAGCTAACTTTGCATAATCCAAGAGATTGCCACGGCCTTCGGCTTCGCAATGACGAAGGCTTGTGCGTCATTGCAAGCTTGCCACGACACTAGGAGAAAATAATCACTCCAGATAATTGAAAATTACTTGTTTCGTGCCCCGGATTATTTATGATCGAAAATCAAAAAAAGGAATAATGTAAGCAGGCTATTCGCTACATTTACAACATGGTGACAGCCTGTTTTTTCCCTTGACAAAATCACTGTTCCGTTATACGTAACGTTCGGCTATGCTAGCCATGAGTCAGCTTTAAGGAAGATGTCTGTCACTTTTGCCCGTTCACTTGATTCCAAGACAGGTTGAAGATTTGCATATTAAAAAATACCTGATGCGAATAAGACCCAAGCCGATTATTTTAAGTTATCCCGATAATAATTCTGAAATTTTCTCGGTAGAGTATTTATTTAAAGGGGGTGCCGCCTGCTCCCATGGTAGTTTAGCGACTTTGCAGCTGCAGTAAGATGGGGAAATTTGTGGGACTGACCGTTTCCCGCAATCATAAAATAAGTATAAAGGGGTTTGAAAGGAGGATTGTAATGTATTTTTCCAAGGAACTGCTGGATAAGACCAGCAAAATGAGACAGAAGTGGGAAGACGAAGTCAAGAAGGCCACAGCCAAACATGCTGATCTGAAGGAGGACTGGTCCACCGTATCCTCCCTGCCGATCAACAGGCTATATGGTCCCGAAGACATCAAGGACATGAATTTTGAGGAGGATATCGCGTATCCTGGCCAATTTCCCTACATTCGCGGTAACCAGGTGTCAGGATACCGCGGACGGCACTGGACATACAGGATGTTTTCCGGTTTCGGTACCGCCAGGGACACAAATACACGCTGGCACGAGTTATTGGCTGCCGGACAAACGGGACTCAGCACGGCATTCGATTTCCCGACTCTCATGGGATATGATTCGGATGATCCTAAGGCCCGTGGCGAGTGCGGCAAATGCGGTGTCGCCATTGATACACTGGAAGACTTCCTGGTGCTCGTTGATGGGGTTCCCATGGACAAGATTACAACGTCAATGACCATCAATCCGCCTGCAACGGCACTCTGGGCCATGTACCTTGCCGCTGCCGAAATCAAAGGAGTGCCCCTTGACAGAATTGGTGGAACGATCCAGAATGACATGCTCAAGGAATTCATTGCACAGAAGACCCTTATGTGTCCCCCTGAAGCATCGGTGAAACTGATCAGTGACACCGTGGAATTCGGCACAAAGCATGTTCCCAGATGGAATACGATCAGTATCAGCGGTTATCACATCAGGGAAGCCGGTTCAACGGCTGTTCAGGAGCTTGCCTTTACCCTTCGTGACGGAATGGAATATGTGGAGGACGTCATGAAACGCAAAGGACTCGAAGTAGATGAATTTGCGCCGAGGCTTTCCTTCTTCTTCAACGCTCATATCGATTTCTTCGAGGAAATTGCAAAAATGCGTGCCGCCCGCAGGATATGGGCCAAGGCAATGCGTGACCGATATAAGGCAAAGGATGAAAGATCCTGGTGGATGCGCTTCCATACGCAGACGGCGGGATGTTCGCTTACGGCTCAGCAGCCTTACAACAATATTGTACGTACGGCCACGGAGGCCCTTTCCGCCGTGCTGGGCGGAACCCAGTCCCTCCATACAAATTCACTCGATGAGGTCTGGTGTCTGCCTACGGATTTTGCCGTTCAAATCGCCCTGAGAACACAGCAGATCATCGCCGAGGAGACGGGTGTTATCAACACGATCGACCCACTGGCGGGATCATACTTTGTGGAGGCCCTGACCAACCAGATGGAAGAACAGGCATGGGATTATATCCACAAGATTGATGACATGGGTGGAATGGTTGCCGCTATCGACAAAGGTTTCCCGCAGATGGAACTTGCCGACGCAGCTTACAAATACCAGCGGCAGGTTGATTCCGGTGAAAAGATCATGATCGGTGTCAATAAGTATGTCAGCGAAGAAGAAGAAGATATTCCTCTCCTGGATATCGAAGACCGTATTGAAAAAGAACAGATTGACAGGCTGAATGAGGTAAAGAGAAAAAGGGACAGCAAGGCGGCCAAAAAGAGCCTGGACGATATCAAGAACGCCTGCAAGAAGGGGGAAAATGTCATGCCCTATTGCATAGATGCTGTGAAAAACCTCTGCAGCGTTCAGGAGATCTGTGATGTGTACCGTGAAGTTTATGGCGTATTTCGTGATCCAGCAATGTATTAAGACAACGATTCAGGGAGGAAAATGAGATGACAAAAAGAAGACTTCGTATAATGGTTGCAAAGCCGGGGCTTGACGGACACGACCGCGGTGCAAGGGTTCTGGCAAGGTGTTTTCGCGATGCGGGATATGAAACAATATATACCGGTTGTCACCAGACTCCGGAGGAGATCGCCGCTGCAGCGATCCAGGAAGACGTTGATTGCTTGGGATTGAGCTGTATGTCGGGAGCGCATCGCTATCTGTTCCCGGAAACGGTGAAAGTA
Organism: uncultured Syntrophaceae bacterium; assembly: GCA_964523565.1. Classification (GTDB taxonomy): domain Bacteria; phylum Desulfobacterota; class Syntrophia; order Syntrophales; family UBA6807; genus CAZGAK01. The sequence goes on from CAZGAK010000037.1 coordinate 12,169, forward strand.
TTAAGAGAAATGGGCGGCGATGATATCCAGGTCATAGGTGGTGGAATCATCCCGAAAGCAGATTATCAGGTACTCTATGATGCGGGGCTTAAAGGCGTTTTCGTGCCGGGTATAACCCTTGATGACATCATAAAGTGGATAAATGAAAATATTGTACCTAATGTGAGTGATTAAAATTCACTGATAGTTATTTGTCGTTTGGAGGGAGAAAAGTAGAGGGAGTCAATTAATGGAAATAACGAAAAAAGTGAGGGAGGGAAGCGTTCGTGCCGCTTCCCGCCTCATCAGAAACCTGGAAGATCATGTTCCTGGAGCAAAAGACACAATAAAGAAGATTTTCCCCTATACGGGGAAGGCCCATGTAATAGGTTTTACCGGTTCACCGGGTGCGGGTAAAAGTACCCTGATTGATTGTCTGATAGCACAGATACGAAAGAGGGAAAAAACTGCAGGTGTCCTTCTTGTAGATCCGTCAAGTCCGTTTACCGGTGGTGCGATCCTTGGTGACAGGATCCGCATGCAGCGTCATTCGCTTGATCCTGGTGTATTTGTGAGGAGCCTGGCCACCAGAGGCGCTCTCGGAGGACTCTCCAAGGCAGTAGGTGACGCTATACATGTCATGGATGCCATGGGCAAAGACTACGTAATCGTAGAAACTGTTGGTACGGGTCAGCAGGAAGTGGATATTATCAATCACGCTCATACCATCGTTGTTGTTTTGACTCCTGGTATGGGAGACGAAATACAGGCTATCAAGGCGGGAATCCTGGAAATTGCAGATATTTTTGCGATCAACAAGGCGGATCGAGAAGGAGCGGGAAAGCTGTACCGGGAGCTTATGTATATGCTGAATATGGCGGATGGATTTCCCGGTGGGTGGCGTCCTCCGATCATCAGGTCCGAAAATATGTTCGATGCCGATTCATTTGAAAAAAGTCTTGAAGAATTAATGAGTTCCATTGGTGAACACTATCAGAATCTCATTGATCAAGATATCTTGGGCGACCGAGTTCGGCGTAAGACCATGCTGGAATTAAATGAGGCCCTCCATAACGCCATCCTCGACCCGGTATTAACAAAACTCGTGGAAACCGGAGAGATGGACAGTATGGCGGATAAGTTATTGAAAAAGGAGACTGATCCGTACACCCTTGCTGAAAAAGTGGCAAAGCAGTATTTAAGTGAGTTGTAGCTCCCTCATTACAATCTTTTGAGCAGTGAACTTAAGCCCGGGATGACCTCCCGGGCTTTCACCGTAAAATGTTACTCATGTTATCAGGAATTGCCTTCAGGAAGATGGCACTTCTTTCCTTGTAAAGGTCGTATATTCTATTTCAGATATTGGTAGACTGTCAGCATCTGCCAGCTTTTGTTTTCTTAAGCACCTCGTAAGATGTTCTGTTGCAGGGAATCATCGTGGATAAGATCATCTCAAATTTGAAGAAAAATGGAGCTACTGAGGTTAAAGAGATAAGGGTTGCTGACGTTATCGTTGATGAGCGGGTTCGGCTGAAGTGCAGGGTACCTCTTTGTGACAGCTATAATAAAAACCTGACGTGCCCGCCTTATGTGCCTTCCGTTGATGAGTTTCGAAAAGCCTTGTCTCTTTACTCAAAAGCGATTCTTGTTCAGATATCTGCATCAATGGCGGACGTATCGGGGGATGTTTTTGTGCCGGCCAATGAACTTCACAAATTGGTGAATCTGGGAGAGAAAGTGGCCTTTGAATCGGGGTTTTGTTTTGCCGCAGGCTTAATCGGTGGTTGCTGTCGCCTTTGCGACGAATGTGTAGCCGTAACAGGTGGTAAAGATTGCCGATTTCCATTTAAGGCCAGACCTTCCATGGAGGCCATGGGGATCGATGTCATTGCCACGGTGGAGAAAGCAGGATTACCCGTGGCCTTTCCTGTCGGTGATTCTGTAACATGGACGGGATTGATTTTAATCCATTGACTATAATTTTTTCTTGAATATACCATGAAAGAAGATGGGTGCTACGCAGAATAATCGTAAGGGGTTATTTGTTTGAGAAATGTCGTTTGCTATTTCTCAGTGAGGCGACCAAAAGTATTTATAAAAAGATGAAAGGGGGAACGGATGTATGGAGTATAAGACAGTTATACTGGAGAAAAAAGACGGGGCAGCTATCTTGACCTTAAATCGGCCGGATAAATTTAATGCTGTCAACATGGAGATGAGGTCGGAGATTCTGGGTATCCTGGACGATCTCGAAAAAGATCCCGAAGTCAGGGTATTGGTTGTTACCGGAACCGGCCGGGCGTTTTGTGCCGGTGCGGACATTAACGAACTGGCGGCAGCCGGGAAAGATCCTGAGCTCCAGAATGCTCTCAACAAATCACTAATGGAAATGGCAAGGGCATATTATGAGTTTGAAAAACCGGTTATAGGGGCAATTAACGGTGTTTCGGCAGGCGATGGTTCTCAGTGGGCGCTTGCTTTTGATCTCAATATTGCTTCAGAAAAGGCAAGGTTCGGGTGGCCCGCAACCTACCTCGGTATACTTTGACCTTATGGTATAATTAGACTTCCGGGTGAAGTCGGACGTTTTCGCGCCAAAGAAGTTCTCATGACCAGAAAATTCGTAAGCGCTGAGGAAGCCGTCAAGTGGGGCTTTGTTTATAAAGTAGTTCCCCCTGACAAGTTAATGGAAGCCGTATTCGAACTGGCTGATGAGATCAAAAAGATGCCTCCTTTAGCACTCAGGGCTGTCAAAAAGTCTGTTAACAGAGGATTTGAGGGCTATGAGTACGGTGAATCCGTATTGGCTGGCTTACAAAAGACCGAAGATGCATCAGAGGGTTTCTCAGCTTTCCTTGGGAAAAGAGATCCCGTATTCAAGGGCAAGTAATTTGATCTAAAGCATAAAGATAATCTTGTATTTTACATTTAGCCTTCGATTCAAACAAGGGGTAAGGAAGACCTGATCTTCCTTACCCCTTCAATTAATTTAGAAGCTGTATTTCAAGGATGTTATCGCCCGATCATTCCGGGACCATCTTCCGTAGTAGCTGTCATCCTTCCCATTGAAAAATTCAAAGGCCACTATCCAGACAAGGCCCTGCCTTATCTTGTATTCGGACTGGAGTTTATTATAGCGACCCGTCGGATCAAGTTCAAAATCAGAAACATATTGGAAGCTCAGATCTTTATCATATTTAAAGTTCATGCGGGTAAAGATATCATTTCGACCCAGCCTGCTCTTTCGGGAGCTTCTCGTATAGCCGTCGGCATGCTGTTCTTTAGTTATCGCCTCCCCGGCATATTCGATGGTTATATCAATTTTTTCCAGGAAGAGTTTTTTCGCCAATTCATCGATGGTGTAGGTGAAGCCGCCAACATAGCTGATATAATGATCGTCCTTTCCGTCATAGCTGAAGTTAAACAGGCCTTCACCATGAAACTCCCACTTTTTGTAAGCCGTCGAGAAACCGGCGGCATAGTTGCCTACCTTTACATTCTCCTTTATAGTTACCGTTTTAGATCCCCGGGTTTCTTCCCTCAGCACATAATATGGATTCAAGCCGTGATAAGCAGAAGCAAACAAATCCCAGCCGCGGAAGGTCGTCTTGGCCCTGGCAAAATAGCCGACGTTATTGATCGAAATGGTAGGGAAATCTTCCTCGATTTCCTTGTCAGATGTATCTTCCTCGTATATGTCATAATCTCCTGTTGTGTCCGACCAGCGGGAATGTCCACTGGGATTTTTGCCGGTGTTGAATACAGGGAATATCACCGCCGTTAAGGTGTGTTTATCAAGATAGAAATCAGCCCTTGCCTGCCACATGCCGAAATCCTTTGGGTCCATGGGATCATTGGAGTCAGTGGGACGATACCTGTCGGCAGGCGAGAACAGTGTTGAAATCCCGTTCTGAAAGATCTTTTTGCCCAGAGTTACGTCGTAGCTGTCCTGGAAAAGGGTGAAGTAAAGTTCATTCAATTCCAGATAGTGCCTCTGGCGATCCTTGTCCTGGGGCCACCGGAAGATACCTTCGTATGTGTCCTGCTGTGTCCCCGCCTCGAGCCAGCCGGAAAGATTCAGCCGCAGTGTATCGCTCCCGGTCCACGTATTAAATCTGAGTAACGCTTCTCCAACAGGGTTCCTTTTATCAACCCCTTCACGATCAACGGGGTCCCGGTAAAAAACGTGACCGCGCAGTCGAATACTTCCCTCGAAATTCTTGCCGATTTGGGTTAGGTACTTAAGTCGATCTTCCTTTTTTTTAGTCGGTGCCGTGTCCAGTTCACCCAGGAGGTCCAGGTCATCAGAAGTGTCGGTATCTTTTTGAGGAGCCATTTCCTGATCCAGATCATTTAAAAGATTCGAATCATCGGCAGCCATGGACTGTTGGGAACCGAAGGCCAGGAAAAGTATCAGGAAGAAAGTAACGAAATATTTTGTCCATTTCATAATCATACATCCTTTCAGGTTTATTTTGTTCCAAATAGAAGTTTATCCGTCTGTACCAGACGTCCCCCCAGAATCCGTGACAGATTGAGGAATAGACGACTGGCAATGCGAGGATAAATTCTTTGAATTCTTTTTAGACCATTCCAGTCAATTTCGAGATAATTGATCGGCTCCAGGGCACGCACATCGGCTGATCGGGGACCGGGTTCCACGAGGGCTATCTCTCCAAAGACATCGCCGGGATTCAGCTTTGTAAGAAAGATATCCTTACCTGTTTTTATGTCTCTCGTTACTACTTCCGCCGTACCCTCAAGGAGCAGATACATGCTTGATCCTTCTTCACCCTGTTCAATTGCCAAATTCCCGGCATCTTTCGTTTGTACCTTTCCAAGCAAAACTATTCTTTTCATCTGCCATGGTTTAAGTTCCCGGAACAGTTCCGCATTTTGTATAACGGCCTTTTGCAGCTGAAGACCTATCATATCCCACAAGGTCATCAGTTGAGTTGAAGATAGTAAAATCGGGGTAATGAACAAATCTCCGATGATGGCAAATACCATAACCATCGCTGAGAGAAGGCCAAAACTGATAACGGGAACAAAATTGGAAAATCCCAGCACAGCAAATCCCAGGGCCAGGGCAACAGACGTTGAGATGACCGGTCTCACTTCAGCGTGAATACACACATCCACGGCCTTATCCTGACTCTGCAGGACGCGCATCTCCGTATTATAGCGGCTCATGAGGTGAATCGTATCGTCCACGGCAATTCCGATGGCGATTGCCGCGACCATGGCCGTTCCCGTATTCAGGGGGATTCCGAATATGCCCATAATCCCGAAGTTGAGAACGATGGGAAACAGGTTCGGAACGAGGGACAAAGCACCTGCCTTAACATTCACAAACAGGATGGACATAATGATGAAGATAACGACCAGTACCAGGGAGAGTGACTGTGCCTGTCCCGCAGCCATACTGTCCGCGGCCGCATTAACGAGGATGTTTTCACCGGTGAAGCCCCACAGGAAATGGGGATTAATGTTTTTCTTGATATACTCTTCAAGTTCCTGGAGGGCATCGGCGAGTTCATAGGATGAACTGATATTGTGTCTCACCAGAATATTTGCCTCACCGAAATCCGCAGTAATGTAACGGGAGATTTTATCCCTGTGCAGGAACAGGAGATACTGGGCAATGAGATCCGCGGAATCGGGCACCCTGAAATACTTTTCCTTACCGCCATTCATTTCTCTGTGTATAAGAGAAATATCATCCGCCAGGGATTTTGTTTTATCAAACAGCCCTTTTTCCGCAATGTATTTTTGTATTTGTGCAATCTGGGCAAGGTTTTCCGGTTGCTTGAAAGTGCCGGGGAATCCGCCGCTGATTCGAATGAAAAAGGTCTGGGCTCCGACTAAATCTTCATGAAGAACCTGACTGCGCTGCCGTATGGCCGAATTCTTTTTAAAATAACCGAGAAGATCGTTATCCACGTTGACCGATAATGTAAAAAAACCGATGATAACAGCCAGTCCCAGGAAAGAGCTAAGAACCAGACGTTTGTTACTGTTGATAATCATTATAATCTTATCGGCAAGAAAGCCAAAAAAACGATCCGCGGAACTTGCCTTGTGCTCAACCGATGCCCTGCTTTTGACAGAACCGAAGAAATGAAGGTAAACGGGGGCAAGCATACAGGTAGCAATGGGATTAACGAAAAGGCCGAAAGCGGCCACAACACCAAATTGCTTGAGCAGCGTTATCTGGTTTAGCGTAATGGATAGGAAGCCGATGAAAGTAGTTATAGAGGTAAGGAGTACCGCCGTGCCGACTTTACCCGACATAATCCTGATGGCTTCATCCCTGTTTCCCCTTGTCTCTTCGACACCTTCCAGATATTCGGAAAGGATATGAATGTCTTCCGTCGAGCCTATGACAATGATAAGAGAAGGTACTATAACGGTAAGAACATTCAACGGAATACCCACCTGAACCATGAAGCCGGCGGTCCAGATGATGCTCGTACCTGCCGTGAGCATGGGTAATAATGCTCCGCTGGCTGAACGCATTGAAATAATAAGGGTTAAGAGGAGGACAAGGGCTGCCATGGGCGCCAGCTTGACCGTGTCACTTACGATGTTTTCGGAGATTAAACGACGGGTGTAGGAAAGACCGATCTGAAATATGGTATCAAATTGGCTCTGGAAGGGTTTTATGATCTCATCTACCCCTCTGGAGAACTTGACATTAAATTCAGGATCATCAGGGTCCGCGTCAATAAAGAGGTTTATCGCTGTAGCAGTACCATCTTTAGAAATCAGACTCTTAAGCAGAATAGGGCTTCTAAGAGCATTTGCTTTTACCTGTTCGGCTTCTTCCAGTGTTTCAGGTGGCCAGTCCATTAAGGGATTGGTCTCAAGGGTTCCGTCAACTCCCTTAAAATTGGTCACGGAATAGAGGCTTTCGACCTTAGTTACCCCTTTTAACTCCTCGAACTTGAAGACGAGATCATCCAGGAGCTTCAGCTTTGCAGGCGTAAACAGGTTTTTGTCTCGAATAAAAATAACTGTGATGTTGTCTGTGCCAAATTTCTTGAGGGTTTCGTGATAATAATCCTGGGCAGGAGTTCCCTGGATCATCATTCCCTCTGTTGACGCATCGATCCTTATATTACGGGCGCTGTACAGTGCCAGAATTGTAACGATGGTGACTCCGGCTATCACAATCCACCGGTGGGACTGGCTCCACAGCAAAAATTTACGCATAAAGATAACCTCCGACCATCAGTATCAGTATCCTGATAAGCTTGCAAAATATCCTGTCGAGACGCTACATGGGTTTCGCTCTCACGGGAATCGACCGATAAATTTTCTTACTGTGTATGCTTGCCGGAAAGTATGAAACGTTCCGTGAAGACAGAATCCTTTACAGGTGTGTTGATTTCTCTAGAAGTAATACCTGTAAGGGTTTTATGCTTTCTTCCCAGATGATTCATCAGGGTTTTTTTCGCACGCCATACCGTTCCAGAAATATTTTCTAACGCATGATTGGTCTGTATCTTCAGCAACCTGCCCCTGCGATCGTAGAACTCTACCTTAAGAGTGTACAGGTATTCCTTTTCTATCCACATAATTCGTTTGGAATAACCGCTTTCTTTCTTTTTTGCTTTATTTGCCGGAGTTGCTTCTATTACATAACAGTCAGAATCCTTCTTGTCCTGATTCAGCTTTTCCAAACGCAGAATCGTGTAGTTAAAGTTATCGATATCTTCCGGTTCCATATCTTCATATGTGAAGTCCGTACCCATGAAGTAATTTTTCTTGCTTCCCTTTGCGATACGCTGCATTTTTTTCTGTGCTGGGAGGTACAGCCACTGGTCATTATCACGCTCTTTTTGTTCCCATGTAAGGAGAGCAGTTCCTTTGATATCGGCAGGATCCAGAAAGACAACCAGATAACGATGCAGATCATCCTCCACTTCCCTGGCATAGCGCTTAACAAGTCTTTTTTCCTTGCTTCCGTCCTTATCTACGAGGAGCATGATTTCATTTCCGATTTCACTTTGCACCCGGTGCAATTCCTTCTGCTTTTCCATGACCTGACGGCCCGTCATTTCATCTGCCTGTACCATGAACGGTAAGATTATCCATAGTCCTATCAAACTCAAAATCCAGAATTTTCTGTTCATAAGCCGCTCCTTATGCGTAATTTATAGTTTTTTAAGGTAAGCTGTTTCCCTGTAGAACCACGGTATTGTAGCGAATTACTATAGGTGAAATATCATTTTGTGTCAAGATCAAAGGAATTTGCGGGATTGCTATTTAGATGAAGCGGGTCGGTCTATGTTCCTGCATGCCGTTCCTCTCGATGTCCAGATCAGGTAGATTATAAGAATTACCAGGACGACGATCGCCCCGCCGGCGAAAAAGTAGACTGTTCCGAGATTCCACGCATCTTTTATCCATCCTACCAGATAGACAGCCAGTGATCCCACACCGAAAACCAGGATGAATTTTATCCCGTAACCTGTACTTCTCCATTTGTTCGGAGTGAATTTTGCCACCAGGCTGTTCTCTATAGGCTGCATCCCCAGTGAGAAAAAGATGTAAACAGCGGCAGAAGCCACCAAAAGCTGCTGGTTAAAAACTCCCATAAGAATAACAAAGGGGAGACTCAAACCATGAAACATAAGATACATCCACCGGAGATCATACTTGTCGGCCAGTTTCCCTCCGACAAGTTGTCCAAAGATGCCAACCATATAGACTGTTGAAGTAAGCAGGGTAGCCGCCATTGTTTTCGTGCCTTCCAGATTGGAAAAGTGAATGTTTTTGAAAAAATCCCAGAGGAATCCGGCCTTGAATTCAAGATAAGCAGGCAGGACAATGCTATTTGCCCTGTATGCGAGACCGGAGATTGTCATGATCACACACAGAATCACAAAATATTTTATGTAATTATTGTTATTGCCGGATGCTGAATCATTACCTGCCGTCTCTTTGTGTATTGGTGTTTCATCGATGTCTACCAGGAGTATAATGATTCCCCACAAGATACTGAAAATCCCGATGAGCAAGTAAGTCATTTCCCATCCTACCAGCCAGTTCAGGATACCTGCTGCGAAAGGTGCGCTTACGAGACCGAGATTTCCTGCTACGCCATTAATTCCCAGGGCCATACCCCTGTTTTTAATGCCCAGTGATATTAGTCCCATTCCGGCGGGATGATAAATGCTGGCAAAAAAACCGATAGTGGCAAGGGATAATACAATCGATATCTCCGAGTGAGAAAAAGAGGTCATCAACGCTCCCATTCCGCTTCCGAAGAAAAAGACGATCAAGCTTTTGCGATTACCATAACGGTCGGATATGATTCCCCATGGGAGTGCGCCGAGTCCAAAGAGGAGATACATCAGAAAACTTAATTTCAGCACATCTGCCAGGTCCATCTTCAGTGAAATCATCAGTGGTATGGCTAACGCGGGGAAGATAAGCTCGTAAAAGTGGGTGAGAAAATGAGCCACGCATGAAAAGGTAATGATCTTGTTTTCGTTATTCATAAATTTAAAAATTTAATCGGCTAATCGATACTGGAATTTTGCTATAATATTTAATCTTGATAAATTAAAGCTTTTGGGAAGGGGCGTGAGAGGTCCAACCGATTGAATGACGCGAAGGGCTTCCCTGTCAAGAGAATCATAACCTGATGATGCTATGAGATATGAATCGACCAGCATTCCCTCTTCTGTTATGGAAAATTTAATAACGGATATTCCTTTTTCTTTACGGGCATAGGATTCTGTGGGGTATGACCATCTCCTGTCAACTTTCTTTTTTAATTGTTTTAGATAGGAATAGTATTTTGTGTTTTTGTTGCCGAGTTCGACGGTATCCTCCATTTTATTTTCAGGATTGTTATAGGGTTTCTCAGGGGGGACTTTAAAATGTGCCTTTTCTGCATTGTCAGAGGTTTCCGCCTGCTCTTCAAAGTGAACGGTAAAAGCCCTGTCCATATTGGGATTTCTGCCAATTTCCAGGATGCTCGATAATGCTATGACAGCCATGTGGCCGATCACAGAAATCACAATAGCTATAATGAGAAATTTCTTTGAAATCATATAAGCACCATTTGCACCATCATATTCCAATGATGTAAAATAAATCAATAATTAATTTTACTTAAGAATTTCATTCATTTCATGATTGATTGTGTGTGAAAATTGTGAGACCTTTGCAAAATGTTCAATTTTGTTCAAGTTCAAGGAAGGTGAAAATTTTAACCACAGGAATATATTGGATATTCCGAGGATTAAAATTTGAGACTGACGCAGAAATTGGACAAAAGGGGGCGTTATGCAAAGGTCTCATTGTTTTATCTGATTTTGGAGTGGCGTATATAATGAAAAGCGATGAAAAATTTATCAGGATTGCCCTTGAAGAGGCCAGGTTAGCCTTCGAAAAAGACGAGGTTCCTGTGGGCGCCGTCGTTGTTTGTGGAGATAATATCCTGTCGCGAGCTCACAACAGTCCTATCTTAATGAATGACCCTTCCGCTCATGCGGAGATTCTGGCGATTCGAAGAGCCGCAGGCAGGGCTCGCAATTATCGCCTGGTAGGGACAACACTTTATGTTACCCTTGAACCATGTGTTATGTGTGCCGGAGCGATAATACAGGCACGAATATCGAAGGTCGTATTTGGTGCGTATGATCCCAAAAGCGGGGGTGTGACTTCCCTTTACAATATATTAAGTGACGAAAGGCTCAATCATTCAGTGGAGGTCATGGGCGGAATATTAAAGGAAGAATGCAGCGAAATTTTAAGTAGATTTTTTCATAAAAAGAGGTTAATAGATTAGATTATTTTATTGGAGAGGTACCGAAGTGGTCGTAACGGGGTCGACTCGAAATCGACTTGGGGGTCAAAAGCTCCCACGTGGGTTCGAATCCCACCCTCTCCGCCATTCATAATATAAAGGGGGTCAGGTCTCAACATTTGACATTTTCAGTAGCCTGATCTGTCTGGGCACTATGTAATGTAATAAAGTGTCAAATGTTGAGACCTGACCCCATGGACAGTTATGGAGAGATGTCCGAGCTGGCTTAAGGAGCACGACTGGAAATCGTGTGTATGCCCAAAAAGGTGTACCGGGGGTTCGAATCCCCCTCTCTCCGCCAGATCCTAAAGAATTTAATATCGGTTTGATAGCCGGGTCCCGTGCAACGGAGGGTTGTGAACCCCGTCAGGTCCGGAAG
>CAZGAK010000038.1:0-5713 GCA_964523565.1 uncultured Syntrophaceae bacterium
TTGAGTATTTTGAGGATTAAAATTTGAGACTGACGCCGAAATTGGGCGAAAGGGGACGTTTTGCAAAGGTCTCAAACCATATACCGAAAGGATTAGTCAATGAAAACCACAATGGTTATTCCCTCGTACTGGCGGCGTGAAAAGACTCTCGAAACCAAAGAGAACGACACAATCTATGATCACCCCACACCAGTTGACGATGATGGTACTCTCGCCCGAGCACTGGAAAGTATCAGCATCCTTGATAACAAGGATTTCGATCTGGTAATTATTGCTGTCTCCAATGCACCGGATGTGGAGGCGCAGGTTGAGCAAAAGGTGGGAGAAATTCTCTCTGCCACTCCGGTAGATGTCCCGGTCTATCTGTTCAGCCATTCTCACCTGCAACGTATGCATTTCTGTCTCAAAGAGACCGTTGGGGAAGAATACAAACATCTTCTCAAGCTGAGCGGTTACTCAAACATCCGCAATATGTGCCTGTTTCTGCCCCATGTGCTGGATTCTGAGATCGCGGTGCTGATTGATGACGATGAGATTTTTGAAGATCCGCAATTCATTAGAAAGGCGTGGGAGTTCATTGGAAAGACAATTGATTCCGGTTTTGTCGGAGCAGTGGCAGGCTACTATCTCCAGCCCGACGGCGACTGGCTCCTCAGACGTGAGAGAAAACCCTGGATGAGACATTGGGACAAGCTTGACAGAATGAATGAGGCCTTTGAGCAGATAATTGGCCACGAGCCCCGTCTGAAGGAAACGCCTTTTGTCTTTGGTGGCAACATGGTTATCCACCGCGAGATTTTTCGCCTGATTCCGTTTGATCCTAGTGTAACCCGCGGCGAGGATATCGATTACCTTATTAATATGCGCATGTACGGCTACAAATTTTTTCTTGATAACACACTGGCCATTAAACATCTGCCGCCACCCAAGCCTCACCCCACCTGGAAACAGCTCAGAGAAGACATCTATCGGTTCGTCCGTGAACGTGCAAAGCTCCGTTTCCAGGAACCACTCCCGGGCATGGTAACCGTTACCGCAGAAGAGCTGGATCCCTATCCTGGGATGTTTCTGAAAGACGATTTGGAACAGAAGGTTACTGATGCCTGCCAAATCCTTGCCGATACTTACCGGAATGACGGGAATGAAGAGGATGCAATTGAAACCTTGCATAATATAGAGATTGCCCGAACTGAGGCCACAAGCAAGGAAAACAGCTTCCTCAGGTTTGTGGAGCTACAGCACCAGTGGTACAAAATGATGCAGCTATCTGCCAGAGAGGACGTTAGAAGAAAACTACAGGAAATCCTGACTCTCCATATATGAGATTGGAAACACCCGGGGAGATGCTTTCATCTTTATCTGACAGAAAGTAAGGAGAAAATAAGGTGAATGTGCTGATTGTTCCCAGGTCTATCCGAGAGATAGTGCCATAGGCAGCCTAAATTCGGGGTAAAACCCTACCTACTGTCGTGTCAAGTCTCGAGTGTCATTGCGAGCGAAGCGAAGCAATCTCCTGCTACTGGGAGCTAACTTGGCATAATCCAAGAGATTGCCACGGCCTTCGGCCTCGCAATGACGAAGGCTTGTGCGTCATTGCAAGCTTGCCATGACACTACGAGCTTTTCAACCCCTTATTATTCTTTAAGATCCTGAATATACTCTGCTATATTTTCGCAGTGATCTGAGATCCTCTCAAGGTGTATCAATATTTCAATAAAAACAGGGCCGGCTTCGGCATGACATATTCTCTTGTAAAATCTTTTCAGGTGTCTTTCTTTCAGTTCTTTTTCTAAAAGGTCGATTTGTTCCTCTCTTGCGAAAATACTTTTTATAGTTTCCTCATCTTTGTTATCAATAAGAGAAGCGGCATCTTGAAGATTTTCAGCCACCAGAGTTATAAGTTCTTTCAAGTCGGATTTTCCCATTTCTGTGAAATTAATCTTTCTTCGGTGTTTTCGCCAGGAAAGAAGTGCCAGACTCAGCGCGTGATCACCGATCCTTTCAATGTCATCGGTGAGTTGTGAAAGTAAAAAGAGCTTTCTCGATGATTCAGGAGTGAGGGAGCTTTCTGAAATCCTGCACAGATAGTTTCCGATTTCTCTTCGTAACGTATCAACGACAAACTCGATGTAATCCACTTCATTTCTTTTCGTATCTTTAAAATTCGATATAAGGTCAACACTTTTGGAAAACATATTTTGTACAATGGCGATTTGCCTTGCCATCTCTCTACGTGCGCACTCAAAAGCGGTTTCCGCTACTGCGAGACGTCTCTCGTCGAGGTATTCAGGCCATAGAGACAGGACTTCTCCTTTTCCGGGCATGATTTTTTCAACCAGACGGGAAAAGGGCTTCAATAAGGGAATGAAAATGATGACGAGGAGGAGATTAAAGAAAAAATGCCCCAAGGCAATCTGTTGGGCTACGTTTGCTGTGATATTTTTCAGGGAAAGTATGAAAAAAGGAAGAATTGCCAGAGCAATTAAGACTCCAAAAAGCCTAAAAAGGAAATGGGAAACAGCGGTTCTTTTTCCGTTGATATTTGCAGTCAGGCCTGCCAGAAGTGCCGTTACCGCCGTTCCCAGATTTGCTCCGAAAATAATAGGAAGGGAACTGTCTATGGTTACAAGGTTGTATTGTGCGAAAATGGCGAGAATCGAAATCGGAATAGCTGAAGATTGTATAATTGCGGTTATGGCTAAGCCTATAAATACACCAAATGCGGGATTTTTTACCTCTTGAAAGTAATGCATAAAAGCGGGATTGTTTTTTAACGGTTCTGTTGCCATGGAAACCAGACTCAGGCCGAAAAAAATCAAACCGAAATAAAAGATTGTCTCCCCAATGTATTTCCATTTGTTTTTCCCGGAGATCCATACGATACCGCCAAGAAGGAGAAAAACAGGTGAAATATCAGTAACCTTCCAAACGACAAGCTGCACGGTTAATGTTGTGCCTATACCGGCTCCAAGGATAATGCCGAGGGAGTGGTAGAAACTGATCAGGCCGGCGCTGACCAGTCCAACGGTAAGGACAGATGTTGCCGAACTGCTCTGAAAGAGAATTGTTGACACGAGGCCCGTTATGACCCCGTATATGGGATTCTTAACAGATAATTTGAAATACTCTCGTAATCGGTAATTGGTAAATCTGCGCTGGGCAGTTGCGCTCAGCCTGACCATTCCGAACAGGAATAAAACTATGCCGGTGCAGAAAAGCAGGATAGATTGAACCATATAACGTGCTCACAAGAATTTGATTTAGTTTTTCTTGTAACATACACGTTTTACATTGGGAAGGGAATATTTCTGTCAGAGTATCTGACTCAGGAAGAGCTTTGTGCGGTCCTGTGTGGGATTTAGAAAGAAGTGCTCCGGTGTTCCTTCTTCTATGATCGCTCCATAGTCCATAAATATTATACGGTCTGCCACCTCGCGGGCAAAGCCCATCTCATGAGAGACAACAATCATCGTCATTCCTTCTTCCGCCAGTTTTCTCATAACGTCCAGGACTTCTCCTATCATCTCCGGATCAAGAGCCGATGTGGGCTCATCAAATAGCATGATCTTCGGCTTCATTGCCAGGGCTCTTGCTATGGCAACGCGTTGTTGTTGGCCACCGGAGAGTTTGCCCGGGTATTGATTGGCTTTTTCGGTAATTCCGACTTTTTCAAGCAATTCCATGGAGATTTCCATTGCTTCTTTTTTGGATCTTTTGCGTACAACAGTCTGTGCAAGGCTCACGTTTTCCAGGACTGTTTTATGGGGAAAAACATTGAAGGATTGAAAGACCATCCCAACCTCTTCACGAACCTTGTTGATATCTGCCTTGTCGTCGTGGACTTCTGTCCCATCTACAATAATACTTCCTGAATCTATTTCTTCTAACTGGTTGATGGATCGAAGTAGTGTGCTTTTTCCGGAACCGCTTGGTCCTATGATAACCACCTTTTCTTTATCGTATATATCCAGCGATACATTATCCAGGGCCTTTAGTTGGCCAAAGTATTTGGATACACCTCTCATCCGGACCATAACAGGGCCTTGATTAATCGACACTGATTCGTTCCTCCATAATACTGATGAGCTTTGATAAAAACAGGGTAATAATAAGATACACAAGAGCAACCATGGTGTACGTTTCAAAATAGGTAAACGATTCGGAAGCGAACTCACGACCTCTTCGGAGCAGATCCGACACAGCGAGGATGGAAACAAGGGAGGAGTCTTTCAGAAGAGCCACAAATTCATTTCCCACGGGGGGCAGGATCGTTTTAAATGCCTGTGGTAATATGACATGCCTCATTGCCTGAGCTGAGGACATGCCTAAAGAACGGGCGGCTTCCATCTGTCCCCTCGGGATCGATTCGATACCGGCGCGGAATATCTCGCCCATGTATGCGCCATAGCAAACAGCCATTGCGATTACCGCGCTTGCCATGGCGGGTATGTTCACGATGCGGCCGAGGGCGAAATAGATATAAAACAACTGAACGAGGAGAGGAATGCCCCGGATGACTTCTACATAAAGTGATGCGATTCCATTGATGATCCTGTTTTTTGATATTCTTCCAAGACCGGTAAAGAGCCCGATTATCAGGGAGAGAACAATAGCCGCAATAGTTACCTGAAAAGTAACCAGGATCCCATCCGGAAGAAATTTTAAAATATCCAGATAGGGATCCGGGTTAAAGATTGCCAGGTAGGCGACTATACCAATGGAGCCGGCAAACGCAACTCTCCACGCTGTAAATAACCCAATATCTTTTTTGCTGGGGATTGCAGCTCCGTCGCCAACTTCGATGACTATTCTTTCTCTGTCTTTTATCTCAGCCACTTTTTCTCTAATTGCTTGTCAATCCCTTTGGCCTGAACCGCCTTGATTCCCTTGTTAAGCAGATCCAGTAGTTTCTGGTTTCCTTTTTGTACAACAACACCGTAGTATTCATCGGTAAACGGTTTCCCGACTATTTTGAAATTCGCTTTGTATTCTTCTCTCTGAAGGGCGTAATTCGCGGCCACCGGTGTGTCACACACGACCCCACCGATACGGCCGGCTGCCATATCTTCGAATGCCAGGCCGATTTCGTCATAAGACTTAAGAGTAACACCCTCTGTTTTCTTGATTTCAAATGAACCGGTTGTGCCGATCTGAGCGCCGACTTTTTGCCCTTTCATATCTGACAGGGTTTCGACATTTTTCGTTGATTTCGGGATGATAAGAATCTGGCCCGCATTAATGTACGGCATTGAAAAATCCATCGTTTTTTGACGTTCCTCCGTGATGGTAACGGAAGAAATGATGGCATCATACTTTCCGGCGGCTATACCGGCAAAGATCCCATCCCATGCGGTGTTCTTGAAGTTCACCTTGAATCCTGCCTCTTTGGCAACGGCATTGAGAAAATCAATGTCAAAGCCAACGATGTTTTTATTTGCATCTACCATTTCCATAGGTGGCCATGTGGCATCAGTAGCAACCGTAATGGTGTCTGCTGCTGAAGCAGAACCGGACATCATTGGCGCTACAACAAAACCGGCCAACACAAGCAAAACTGCCAGTACACGAAATATTTTCATACCCTCCTCCTTTTATGAAGTTAATGACAAGCAGAAAATTAATTACTATTGGGGTGTTAGATTGTCAAGGTAGAAATACTTTTGTTTGTTTTATTTTTGATTGCGTTTGGGAATTTCAGGGGGTATATGAGTTT
>CAZGAK010000038.1:5813-23335 GCA_964523565.1 uncultured Syntrophaceae bacterium
CGAGTTTCGAGTTTCGAGTTTCGAGTTTCGAGTTTCGAGTTTCGAGTTTCGAGTTTCGAGTTCCGTGGGTCGTGTCATAATAATAGGTAATTGATATGAAAATTCAATCCGACAAAATGCGAAAGGTGGGAGCAGATTTCCTCCTGCTTCTTGTCACCTTTTTTTGGGGTATTACCTTCGTTATGGTAAAGGAGGCGATTGAACAGGTAGGAGTATTCGTCTTTCTTTCGCAGCGTTTTATCCTGGCTTTTCTGCTCCTCTTTTTCCTTTGTCTTGTTTGGCGGAGTCCAGTGACTTTGCAACTCTTAAAACGGGGTGTAATTCTCGGGATTTTGCTCTTTGGCGGCTACGCCTTCCAGACGGTAGCACTTCTATATACAACAGCCTCAAATACCGCTTTTTTGACAGGACTGAATGTAGTCCTGGTGCCCCTTGTCGGGGCATTGATATTTCGACAGCTTATTACGCGAAACATGAAAGCGGGGGTGTTCCTTTCGACAGCAGGGCTCTTCTTTCTCTGCACGAACGGAACATGGTCCTTCAATGGCGGAGATCTGCTGGCCGCGACCTGTGCCGTGTGTGTTGCCCTTCATGTCATCTTTACCGGCGAGTATGCCCGTAAAAGCGACATCTACTGGTTAACAACCATACAGCTTGGCATTGTGGCATTACTCAGTACGGTTACGGCATGTTTTGCAGGCGACGCCGGCGCGATTATCGTCTGGTATCCTGAAATCTTATGGGCCCTGGTGGTCTGTGTCCTTTTTGCGACCATCTTTGCTTTTGTAGTTCAGACTTCCATGCAGCGATTTACCAGCCCAACCCATACGGCTTTGATCTTTTGTATGGAGCCGGTCTTCGCGGCGCTCTTTGCCTATTTTATGATTAATGAAAGATGGGGCATGTGGGGTTTTATTGGGGCAACGCTCATTCTGGCAGGTATGGTCGTTTCTGAAGTTTCTCTTCCCAAATTCTTTTCGCGAAGGAAACCGGAAGGGACGATTTACGCGGAGGCTCATTATCCGGATCAGCCGGGACTGGAAAGGGGAAGCGATACATAAAAGTTTCCTGAAATTAACCCCTTGACAAAATCAAAGCTTGTTTCTAAACTAATACCATAGAAAGTTAAGACAGTTTCAAGGTTGCCGGGAAACCCATCACTTGTAAATTAATGGGGGTGATAGATGAAACTTGAATTTTTCCAAATTTGTTCCTGAAAATACTTGACTTTTATCTTTTGAATTCGTTGCCCCGGGGAAACGATGATGCTTCTTTAATCCCACATTTACTTTTGCGCAGAGCAAAACGTCCCCTCCTCTCTTTGAGAACTCTCCTGCACCATAATACTCAAGTCTTATTGCTGTTCATTCCTGCTGTTTTGTAACAGACTTCTTGATTCAGCGAGACTCTACGGAAAATACGCTTAAAGTGAAAATTACTTCTACAGTCAAAAGAAGCATTCACAGGAGATTAAAAGTCTCCATATGATGTGAAACGTGTAGCATTGATGAAATCACAGGGAAAAGTCGAAAACTCGCTAATCTGTCATTCCCGCGGAAGCGGGAATCCAGTAATTACAAGTAGTTATGGATTCCCGACTTCGACGTGAGACTTCGACGTGAGCTCAGTCGAACGCTCAGTCGAACGATCAGGTCAGGAATGACAAAACGGCAAAAACTCTGACTTTTTACGAAACCGTCAACATTAGAAAGGAGGGTATGAAAATGTTTAAGAAAATATTGTACCCAACGGATTTTTCAGACGTGGCAATGAAGGCTTTTGAGTTTGTCAAGCAGTTGAAAACTACCGGCGCTGAAGAGGTTGTCATCCTGCATGTCATTGACAAGAAAAGCGTTGATGCCCTGGCTATGTATACGGACAAAGATTTCATAAAAATCGAAAGGGACTGGTCAGAAAAGGCAAGGCAGGCATTAAGTCCCCTGGAAGACGAACTGAAAGAAATCGGGTTTAATGTCAAGGTAATAATCAAGGAGGAAATTCCCTTTAGGGCAATATTGAGGGCGGAAGAGGAAGAAGGTGTCTCCGTTATTGTTATCGGATCTCATGGAAAGAGTAATATCAAGGAAATGCTCCTCGGTTCCGTTTCGGAAAAGGTGGTAAGGAAAGCGAAGAGCCCCGTCCTCGTTGTAAAGAGGTAGAATCAAAATGTTTCTTTATCTCGGAAAAATGACGAACCCCCCGGGGCATACCGAGATAGAGATAAGAGAAGAGAGGAGAGACTATCATGAGGGCATTTGAAGATAAGCTGATCGATATGACAAGATACCATTCAGCAGAAGTTTCTAAGGAATGGGCCAAAGCCGTAAGGAGTAATCCCAGAACCCCTTCGTACCATTCCATGCCGGAGAATCTCTGCGTTCAGCATGCTGTTGATTTCTACAGGAATTTGAGACGCATGTATATCAGCGAAAAACCCTACGCGGAAGTGCGTGAATATTTCAGGAAGTACGCCGAAGACAGGTACGGTGAAGGCATACCCGTACATGAAGCTGTATACGCCCTCATTATGCTGAAAAGACAAATCTGGCTTTTTGCCGATTTTCAGAGGCCATTCCTAGCGGGCCTCGATAAGCAACAGGCCATAGGTGCTATTAACCAGACAATACGTGTCTTTGACCACGGCATATACTATGTCGTTCAAAAATACGCCGAGATGAGTAAATAAATGGATCTTTTGTGAAAAAGTTGAATTTCCTCTCCCCTGGCGGGAGGGGATTAAGGGGAGAGGGAACATTATTGGCTTCCAAGTAGCTTGTCATTCCCGACCTGATCGGGAATCCAGCTTTTGCTCATTTCCCTCTGGATTCCCGCTTTCGCGAGAATGACAAAGGTAATCCGAGGATGACTTAAACAAGTTGCTTCCTTTTATAATGCCGCAAAGTGGCATAGGGGAGCTTTTTACGAAACCGTCAGCGATAACATGTTGAAATGAGACAGAAAAACGCCCTGGATTTTCAAAATACCCATTAACTGTAAAAAAAAGCGTAAAATTGTCGAAATTCTTTACATGTTTGAAATGGTATCAAACTTATTGAAAATATTGACTATTATCTGATATCTCCGCTGTCAGCCTCAAAATGCGTCGGGACTCTTTACAATTTCAATTGACATGTTTGTCATTTGAAAATAATGTACCGCGATTGTTTGAAGGGAAAAGAGAAATATTGTCTAATCTAATCGAGTAGTTGCCTCAAGAAAAGCAAAGTGTTATTCTTCCCTTTTGAAAGTGGCACTGTGTTTGCACCAGATTAAACATAAACAAACAATTGAATCCGTGTATACGGGAGGTGTTATATGAAAAAGATTAAGATATTAATGACAATATTGTGTGTGACGTTTATGGCGCTTGGCATGGTGTCCAGCGCAAGCGCGCTCACGATTACGCCGAACACCTCTTCCGTGTGGACTTTTACCGGCGACCCGAGTAATCCTACACCGGGAGAGATCGCTGATATAGTTGGCTACAGCGGGACCTTGTTTGAGTTGTACAAGCAAGACGTGCCCGATGAGGGCGGGCCTTTTCCTCCAGACGAAGGGTCGTTCGCCTCATCTTACGAAACCACCTTCTTTAACACAGAGATTGATCCCGAGGACGCGACAATAACATATGTCTCGGGGCTCTATATTACGGGAGATCCTCTTTATCTTTTGGTTAAGGATGGCAACCATGATCCTGCATGGTACGTCTTTGATTTGAATTCTGTGTCCCCGCCGATCCCGTCTGTTAGTTGGAACGGCACCGAAATCCTCCAAATTCAGGGTTTCTGGCCAGATGGGGGTGCCATCTCCCACGTATCCATTTACGGCTCCGTTCCCGTCCCCGAACCTATAACCCTCTTACTCCTCGGCTTCGGGCTGATCGGTCTGGCAGGGTTCAGGAGAAGGTAGCTGAGGAAATATCAGCTAATACAAAATCAGAGACTAAGGCAGGGGCAAATTACCCTGCCTTTTTTCGTTCAGGTATGACGGCTTTGTGAAAAGTATTGGCCTGTTCGGGGAACAGGCCCTACATTTACGGAACAAGGGGAAAGGAACAAGGACAAAGATAATTTTGAATTTTGAGTGGGTGGCATGGACAAATTTATTTGTCCGTGGTTTGTAGGGGCCGATGCCCTCATCGGCCTATTATTCGCCTCATTCCCAAGTTGCAGGTTGGGTTAAGCCCACGAAACCCATCATAATCGCTGATGATTTATGTCATTTAACGATGAGAGGTTAAGGGGGGTAAACAAAATGAAAACATTAAAATACGTACTTTTCAGTATCCTGTCTCTTTCTATACTGATATTTCTCGCCTGTGGCGGTGGTGGAGGTTCCGGAACTTCGTCGAGCTCATCGGCCAGCACCGGGTCGGTAGCCGTATTCCTGGCAGACGGGCCGGCGGATGATTATGACCATATCTGGATCACGGTAAATGAGGTGACTCTCATACCTTCCGAGGGAGATAAGGTTGTCATTTATCAATCTTCTAAGGGTTACGAACTGGATCTCCTCGCCTATCGTGATGAGGATTTTCTTTTAACAATGAAGAAGGGAATTCCTGCCGGTACCTACGAGAAGATAAGGCTGGAAGTCAGCAAGGTCAGGCCGGAGTGTCGTGATCTTGAGAATTGTCCTTGCGAAGAAATGAAACTTCCAAGCGGAAAAATCGATCTCAATCCTCGGGAGAAATTCGAAGTCGAACCGGGCGAGACGCTTGCGATACGGCTGGATATCGATGCAAACAAATCCATTAACATATCGGAGAGTTGCAACTTCAGGCCCGTTGTTTTTGTGGATATTCCGAGTGCATGGGAGACTCGGTGCCCCGGTATTCTTAAAGGGGTAATTACAAGGCTAATTGATGAAAATGAAGATGATGTCATCGAAGGCTTCGTCCTTGACCTTCCAGGAAACAGAGGCACGCTTGATGTATATTTGTTAGAGAATGCGGTAATCTTCGGTGAAGACGGCCTTCCTGCCGGATCGGATGATCTTGCAAAGGGACAGACCGTATGGGTAAGAGGGAGATTGGATATTGACGGAGACCTTCAGGCCTCCGAGGTTGTTATAGTACCTGTTGAAGTTCTCAAGGGCACGGTGGAAACGGCCTATGACGAACAGGATAAGACGTTCTCATTAAAAACCGGGGAGAACGATCTTTATACTGTAGATCTGTCAGATGAGACCCTTGTTCTGGTCGGCTGTGATGATGCGGTTCTTCCGGGTGCCATACAGCCGGGGATGCTGGCACGGGTCTTCGGAAAATTATCCGGCGATGAGATTCAGGCAATTGTCGTATTCCTCAAACCGGCGGAGATCTCCGGTGAAGTCGTATCGTTAGAACCTTACAATGACGGCCATAATCTCATCATAAAAGTCGACGAAGACGAGGAAGTCACTGTATTCTTGCCGGAAGATACGGGGATCTACCTTGAAGGTGACGGTGAGGTGCCGATGAATCTTCTTTGTGAAGGGCGGCAGGTGCGCGTCGTACTCGATCCCGAAGAGACCGAACTGACGGCAAAGAAAGTTATAGTTGAAGCTGATCCATTAGAAGGCTGGGTGGATGACATAGATGAATTTGCCCCCCTATCCTTACGTGTCAATGATGGGCAAACCGTCGTTGATGTGCAGGTGCGGGGAGGTGCCACTATTCTGGATCTTCGTGGAGGGATTAAACCTGCAGAGTTTGATGATATAGAAAAACAAGACGTGCTCAGGTGCTTAGGGCTCTACGATTGCACAAATACCGATTATCATGCATTTGTTGTCCTGATTGTGGGGACTGTGGGACCTTAGTGAATCTGAATATAGTGTAACTGTTGATGGAAAAAAGAAGCGCAGAGCAGGATAATGCTCTGCGCTTCTCATTTATACAGCAGGGGACGTTATGCAAAGGTCTCAACTTATCTGCCGGCAATTTCATAAAGGATAATTGCCGCCGCAATTGCCAGGTTAAGGGATTCGACATTTCCCTGAGGCGGTATTGAGATAAGCCGGTCTGCTTGCTCGATGATCTCTTTTGAAAGACCTTTCGATTCGTGACCCAGCAAAATGATATTTTTCCCGGTTTTCTTCCACCTATTGATCGGCGTTCCACCCTCCGGGACCGCCGCAGTCAGTTTATAATTCTTCCGTTTTGCGAATTGAAACAGCCTGTCGAAATCGACGGATTGATAGATTTCCATACCGAAAATCGCACCGGCAGATGCCCGGACCACTTTTGTATTAAAAAGATCAACACTGAATGGGCTCATTAAGATCTGTTTCATGCCAAACCATGCCGCCGTTCGCAGGATAGTTCCCAGGTTGCCGGGATCTGATACCCTTTCCAGATATAGCAGATTTTCGGAAGGATTCTTTTCCAGCTCATCAAAGGAGAATTCTTTTTCACTGCAAATTATTACGATTCCCTGGGGTGTTTCTTCTGTGGAGATACTTTCCATCTCCTTTTTGGAGCAGGTGTAAATCGGGATATCATCGGAAATACGATAGAGAGAGGGGGTTTCCCTGATTAATTCGGCATAATCCTGATCGACGATGACTTCCTTGATAGGATGATGGGTCATTTCCATGGCAGACTTCAGTGAATTCAGACCTTCGGCGATGAATGCCTTTTCTTCCTGGCGATATTTCTTCTGATGCAGCCTGCGGATCCATTTGTGGTGGTTTTTTGAAAGGGGCGAGAAGTTCATTTTTATCAATTCCTGTATCCTTCGCTCTGTATCAAGTTCCGAGTATATATCTATAGAACCTGTGTTTCAATCCTTTTGTCTGTTCGGGATCGAATATGAAATTTATTTGCAATTGGTTACATGATACAATACATTCCTGGTCAAAGAGAACGAATAAGGACGATTTTATCATGACTCAGTGTAATTTTATAGGTGTTGGCGGTCTTGTTGTAAGGGATAATAGCTACCTTTTGGTCAGACATACCTATGGTGAATATCGCGGCTTCTGGATTTTACCCGGGGGCCACGTGAAAGCCGGTGAACCTCTGCACAAAGCTGTTGAGCGGGAAGTATTGGAGGAGACCAGAGTTAAAGCTCAGTCTCAGGGGATTGTTACAGTCCGAAGCAGGAGTAGAAGCTCCTCCACGACGGACTGTTATATTGTGTTCTTGATGAAATATATTGAGGGGGAGCCGATATCAGACAGGAATGAAGTGGATGATGCACGTTTCTTTACCTTTGAGGAGTTGAACAGCCTGGATAATGTGGTAGTTCTGTCAAGGATCATCGTACAGGAACATGCCAGGGGAAATTTGAGATTTCTTCCACGAAACACGAAACATGTTCCTTATCTTCCAGACAAAGAAGAAGCTCAGTTGTTCATGTGATGTCACATATTTTATCACAGTTTATGAGCCTTTTATCCTTGACAAATAAAGTTCCATTTCATATTAGTAATCTTTCGATATATAATTGATATAAAATGATAAACGGGTGATTTATGAATAATTATTTTAAAAAGGCCGCTGAAAAAATTTATTGTGATGCAAAGAAAGATGGCAGACTTATAGAGGGAAAAACCCTCGATGAATATAAGGAGATTGCCTTACAGCAGGAAGGGGTCATTCAGACCAATATGGGTTCTGTTGCCGCAGATTCGGAACCAATGTCTCGTTCGGCACCTCATACCAGAAATAATATCGACGATCCCTTCGGAGAGGAAGAAGAAGCCCTTGCATCCCAGGCTGTCGAATGTCTCAGTAGTGAAAAGATCGTTTGTCTGGATACCATCATCGGGGATGGGAGAGACGGAGTAACTGCACGCTTCATTATGCCTGATGACTATGCCCAGATTGCCTATGGAGTAAAACTTCTTTTTGAGGATACTCCGGCGGCACGGGTGGTGGAAAACCCGACTTATACAATTATCTTTTTCTCGGATGATGCCTTCGAACCGAACAAATTTAAGAAGTTGATTGACAAAGATGTCTCGATTCGTCTCTGGATGGGTGATAAGAGGGGGGATCAGGTAAAAATTTGCCGGAACAGCACGTATGTTGGTGAAGCCAAGAAGGGTGTCTTCCAGTTCGAAAGCTGGCGGGTGAAAGAGATTGATAAACTGGGGATCTTCCTGCATAGCGGGGCAAGAGTGGATCATCTCTGGATTTACGATCTTGAGACGGAAAGGCCGGAATTGCAGGAAAGGGTGGCGGGTGTTTCAGGGCTTACTGCCACCGGTAAGACTACCACTCTCTGCCGTAAACTGGCCAAACTTCCCAAGGAAACATCTGAGATGATAGGTGATGACGGAGGCACCCTTGGTTTTGACGGAAGTTATGCGGCCTTTGAGCAGGGTGGTCTCTATATCAAAACGGAAGGTCTTGACGAGAGCCAGCCGGAAATTTTACGTGCCGCCCTGTCTCCCGATACCTTTCTTGAAAATGTAGCGATTTCGCGTTATCCCTACATACCTGACTATAAGGATACCAGTAAGACGGGTAACGGCAGGGCCGTTATTCGGCGGGATAGCCTGGGACTTGCCAGTAAAAGCTTGAGGGTTGACAAGGTCGACTATATCTTCATATTAACAAGGAATCCTTTGGCCAATGTTATAGCCCGGCTGACTCCTGAACAGGCCACCATGCAGTTCATTTACGGGGAATCGATTGAAAGCACGGGCGGTGATCCTGATCAGGCGGGCAAATTTAAGCGGGTCTTTTTCCTCGATCCGTTTATTGCGGGAGATCGACTGGAACATGCCATGCTGTTTTATGATATCATTAAAAGAAATCGTATCAGGTGCTACCTGGCAAATACAGGGACCATTGGCGAAAACGATGAAAAGGTGACATTGCGGCAGTCTCTTTCATCATACAGCGATATATTACGGGTTCAACTGCGATTCGGCTCTGAACCGGACCATCTCGGTTATCACTATCCTATAAAAAGTGACAGGGCGAATATGGATTATATGGTCTCCTATCCCAAGTTCTATGATAAGGAATCATTGAAAAACAAGGTAAAGGATTTTTTAAAAGGTCGTCAGATATTTTTAGAGGAATTCGAAGCGAAGTGGGGACCTATTCCCGACAACATAAGAGAGTCATTGTCTTACCGGCATGATCAAATTGATTTTTCTTTCCTTGAAAAGGAGTATCTCGGACATATTGAATAGTTGTCGTGAAAAGAAGGGGCATGACGATGAAAATAGCAGTCTTGACAGGGGGAGGGGACTGTCCCGGTCTGAACGGGGCGATCAAATGGGTAACGAAA
Source organism: uncultured Syntrophaceae bacterium (assembly GCA_964523565.1). Taxonomy (GTDB): domain Bacteria; phylum Desulfobacterota; class Syntrophia; order Syntrophales; family UBA6807; genus CAZGAK01. Next base: position 15,044 of record CAZGAK010000038.1, read on the forward strand.
TCGGCCCTTGATCCCCGGCTTGTTGCGAAACGTTCCGTAACCTTTGAGGTTTTAGGAATCATGGATGGGTGGAGGGGATTGATAGAGGTTGATCCTGATGATCCGGAAAGTTGTGCCCGGCACCTCAAGCACCTGGATGAAGATGTTGTCCGAACGTGGGACCGTTACGGAGGTACAAACCTGGGAACATCGCGGACAAATCCTTTCAACCCGAAGAATGATCGATCGGAAAAGCTGATTGAAAATGTAGAGAAACTTGGAATCGATGTAATCGTTGCAATCGGCGGTGAGGATACCCTGGGGGTTGCCCACAAATTACATACTCTGGGTATAAAGACTGTTGGCATTCCGAAGACCATTGATAATGATCTTGCCGGGACAGATTATTCTCTTGGCTATGATACGGCCGTAAACGTCATTATGGAGGAGATCGATCGTCTGCGGACGACCGCAGGTTCTCACAGCCGCATCTTTGTCGTGGAGACTATGGGACGTCATGCCGGATGGCTCGCCCTCCATGGAGGTGAGTGCAGCGGCGCATATATTATCCTGATACCTGAGTATCCTTTTGATATGGATCGTGTCTGTGAACTGCTGCAGGATCGGGAAGGAATGGAGATTCGTTACAGTATAGTCGTTGTATCTGAAGGGGCAAAACTAAAGGGAAAGAAAGAATTTGTCAAAGACACTAAACTTGATGATTTTGGACATTTATCCCTTGGAGGGATCGCAAGTTATGTGGCCGATGAAATTGAAAAGGGGACAGGTTTTGAGACACGCTATCTTATCTTAAGCCATCTGCAGAGGGGAGGTTCACCCTCGGCACACGATCGCCTCATGGCAAGGTGGTTTGGCATTGCGGCGATTGACATGGTTGTTAACGAAGATTTCGGCCGTATGGTGAGCCTCGTGCGGGGGGAAATTACAAGCATTCCTCTCAAGGAAATAATAACTAAAGGGCTAAAGGTAGTCGATGTAGAAAAATATTATGACACTGAAAGATACAACGGACGCAGATCCATCCTTTAGCCATTATGTTGGGTATCGCTGGCTCAACCCAATCTACGAACTTTCATGGTAATCGATAGACATATAACACTTTTATTTATTCCCCAATAATCTTTACAAGAATCCTTTTTCTTCTCCTGCCGTCGAACTCTCCGTAGAAGATCTGCTCCCAGGGACCGAAGTCGAGCCTGCCGTCGGTAATAGCCACCACCACTTCCCTTCCCATGACCTGCCTTTTCAGGTGGGCATCTCCGTTGTCTTCACCCGTCCGGTTGTGTAAATATCGGGAAATGTAAATCGGGGGGACACCGTACTAATTTCTCATCTGTCCTATCTGATAATGAGCCGCTAATAAGTATATTGTCTCCGAATCACACGAATCATTTACGAGAATACAGGGTTTTCAGAAAAGCTCGAAAGAAAATAACTGATAATACGAAAACAAGGAAAAGGATAATTCCCGCATTAGTCATTCCAAAATGCAGGGATGCATAACAAAAACCAGCGATAGGTAACAGGCTGCAGCGGACCATGACCTTCAGGAAATTATGTTTGGCAATGAAATCGGATATTGGTGGCGAGCAGTTATAATAAAACTCTACAAATTCCTTGCCAGGGGTCGTGGCAAGCAGGTACCTGTCTCTGAACTCACGCAGGGCCTCTACGTGCGGGTGCATCGGTGACCCATATACCGCAGTGGCAATAAAGCAACCGCCGCCCCCGCCGCCACTGCTGGTAGTAAATGTTTTGTCATCTCCATTAGTTGTGCCTGCACTACTTGTAGCCACAAGTCTGAAATGATAGGTTGTGCTGGAGGAGAATCCCGATATTTCAGCAGTTACAGAAACATCATCCGTGCCCGAACCGGCATTCTGACTTGTAGTTGTTGATCCGTAATCCGTAGTTTTTCCGTATTCGAAATAATAGGTTGTACTTTCCGTGTTAGGATTAACGGTACCGTCCAGTGTTGCAGAAGTGTATGCCACAGAAGTTGCCGATCCGGTTGTTGCCGTTGGCGGTGCAGAGGGTGTGTTAAACGTTTTATCACCCCCGTAAGTTACACCGAATTTGTTTTCAGATATCAGTCGGCAGTGGTAGGTAGTGTTGGCGGTAAGTCCATCGATACCGGCGCTTACCAAGACATTGTCTCCACCCGAACCGGCATTCTGACTTGTGGTTGTTGATCCGTAATCCGTTGTCTTTCCGTATTCGAAATAATAGGCGGCGCTTGAGTTATTGGGATTGACTGTGCCGTTCAACGTAGCCGAATCGTACATCACAGAAGTTGCCGTTCCGGTGGTAATAATCGGGGCAAGCGCGTAGACTAGGTAAGTAGCTTCACAGGCAACAAGTGCCGAGGTGTATCTTATCCGCATATAGCCAAATTCACCCCATTCCGTCCCCCAGCTGTTTCGTAGAATCCAGCATCCACCACCACCTTCCGGGGGATTATCGTCCCAGCCTACAAGAGCAATAGCGTGATTGGTTGGTGTATAATAACAGGGGTCGGAAGAACAGGATGTATTGGAATCCTCGTAGACGCGGCTTTCGTATGCCTGAAAAGCACTGGTGACAAATACAGCGGCGTCGACCACACCATAGGTCATTATGGCGGTTTTTATGGCTTCGATATCATTACAAGTAATCCGATGCCAGGACTGAAAGGTGGTTGTTGGATTTTCCCAGTGAGTGCACGATCCTGGATCGGAGGTTGTATAGGGGAAATCGGACTCACTTGTAATACCTTTCACCGTGAGGGCCTCAAGTTCATAGTAGTCGTAATCAGCTCCCCAACAACCGAAGAAGTGTGAGTTATATTCCAGCAATCTTCCAAGACACCATATTATATAAGACTCTGAAAAATCTACACAGTTAGCGTCGTATAAGCCATTGGCCCAGTTGTAAGTTCCTTCTGCCGCGGCACAGGCCGCAAAGGCATAGCAGGATCCGCAACTGCCCTGATCTCGGATGGGGCCAATGCAGGAGTGACCGTTATGGTTTCTCCAGTCAAAAGAGGAAGGCAATTGTCTGTCGAGATGCACTGCGGCAAGGGGGCCAATTTCATCTGAAAAATGGTCGTCTCTGGGGGAGAGTGGCAGGCGGCGGCGGAAAAATGTTTCCTTCGCTTCGGTGGGCATGTCATAGACCCAATTGTGATCCACCGTGAAGTTGTAACCGTTGTGTTCAATTTTTCCCCTGATCTCTTCAATCGTATCATCCGCTTCGAATTTCAATATTTCCCGCGGCTGTCCATACGAAATGTTGTGCAGGAAACAGATACTCAAAAGCGAGATGATCAGGACTAAACAGTTTTTTGTACGCCGTTGCATAGGGAAAACCATTTTTTATTTAACTGATATTGTTGCTTCAAATGTATTAACAGGGGAAACATCTTTTTCGAACGGTCGACGGTAGATGAGTCTCAACAAGGTCTTCCCCGGCGATGTAGCTTCAAATCGTAGAGTAAACTTTCCTCCGGCACCACGGGCTTTTCGGTCGGCTTTGAACTCAATTTTCCCGATCTGCTTTAGAACGGCACGGTCGAAGGTATACACCTCCCAAGTGTAGCCGGTGGTTGGGTTTCCTCTCAGTGAAATCTCCAGGATGTCACCGACGTTTATCTCCACCATGCTGCAGGTGTCTTTCTCTGTCAATTGAACAGGAATCTGTACTTTTGAACCGCCCAGCAAGGACGGCGGGACAAGGATAATGACGGATATAACAATTAATGTCATCGATAATCTGAACATGTTGCATTACTCTGATAAGAACTTCCTTTTTCGTGAAGGGAGTATAAGAAAAACGGCCTTGTGAGTCAATGGAATAGTGACCACAATATATAGGTGTGCCTTACATTACGAAAACTCATGACAGCGGCCACATCTGTAAATTGCCGCTGTTCTATAGATATTATTTGAATACCAAAATTTTTTGGTATCTTTTTTGTCAAAAGAGATAGCAGATACTTATTCCCCAATAATCTTTACAAGAATCCTTTTTCTTCTCCTGCCGTCGAATTCTCCGTAGAAGATCTGCTCCCAGGGACCGAAGTCGAGCCTGCCGTCAGTAATAGCCACCACCACTTCCCTTCCCATGACCTGCCTTTTCAGGTGGGCATCTCCGTTATCCTCACCCGTCCGGTTGTGTAAATATCGGGAAATGGGTTCATGGGGAGCGAGTTCTTCGAGCCATCTTTCGTAATCCTGATGAAGACCCGATTCGTCATCATTGATAAAGACCGATGCGGTAATGTGCATGGCGTTACAGAGTAAGAGGCCTTCTCTGATTCCACTTTCTCGTAAGCATTCATTTGCCTGTGGCGTAATGTTAATAAAAGCCCTCCTTGTAGGTATGTTAAACCACAATTCCTTACGGTAACTTTTCATGAATTTCTCCTCCTTTAAAATCAAAAGTCTTCTTATACACGGGCAAGACCGATCTGATTTTATATCAATGAGTCATTGTTATACAAGATAATTTGATTCCTGCACTCTATTGCTCCAAATTTTTTATTGCATTCAGTCAGAAGAGACGGTTATAAATAAACCAGTTAACCTGATAAAATGCAGGTTTAATAAGGAGAAGAAGATATGGATGATTATGGTGACAGAAATAGTCGAATGTCATCGCCGGAAAAGATCCAGCAAATGGCGACGGCCTTTAAGAAAAGCCGCGTGCTTTTGAGCGCTTTTGATTGGATCTGTTTACGATCCTGGGTCGTGAGAAACTTACATCGGATGAAGTGGCAATCATATCAGATACTGATATCCGGGCTACGGACCGGCTGCTGAACGCTTTGTGCGCCCTGGGTTTGATACGTAAGGAAAACAAACGCTTCTCGAATACTGAGGAGGCCGTCCGTTATCTCGTAAAGGGTGAAGAAGACTACATGAGCGGCCTCATGCATACAGTTCATCTCTGGAAATCGTGGAGTACAATGACGGACGCAGTCAAGAAGGGCGGCAGGGTGACAGGCAAGTCGATAAAAGAAGAAGGTTCCCGGTGGACTACGGCTTTTATTGAAGCGATGCATTACCGGGCGGTCAAGGCTTCGGCAGAAGTAATCGCCCGGCTCGATCTTACGGGTGTCTCGCGGGTGCTTGACGTTGGGGGTGGTTCGGGTGCCTATGCCATGGGCTTTGTAAGAGCCCGCCCGGATATTAATGTTACTGTCTTTGACCTGCCTGATGTTGTTTCTTTAACCGGAAAATATATAGATGAATCCGGCATGGGCGACAATATTGACATTATAGAAGGTGATTATCACATCGACGAATTCGGGAGAGGCTTTGACCTTGTTTTTCTGTCAGCCATTATTCACAGCAACTCACCTGAACAAAACCGGTCTCTTATTGAAAAAGGAGCAAAAGCTCTCAATCAGGGCGGGCAGATTGTCATCGTGGATTTCATTATGGATGAGGACAGGTGTGGGCCGTTTTTCAGCGCCCTCTTTGCCTTGAACATGGTCGTCAATACCGAGTCTGGAGATACCTACACGGAGTCTGAAACAAGAAACTGGTTAACGCAAGCCGGATTTTCAGACATTAGACGCACGGATGGCGTCGGGCCGACAGCTATAATAACGGGACGTAAATGTTGATGGAGTGATGGAATTATATAGCCATGACACGTAAAAAATAAACTTGACAAGCAGGATAATTCCCATTAGAGGTTTATTTAAGAGCGGGTAAATCCTGGGGTAACCGTGATGCTGTAATATGTGTCATAAGTGTGCTGTAGGCACACCGGATCCAGGGGCCGCTTTTCTATTATGAACGTTTACCTCGATGAAAGCGGGGACCTTGGATGGTCTCTTGATAAACCATATCGTAACGGCGGTTCAAGCCGTTATTTAACTATTGCTGCGCTCATTATCCCCAAGATCATTTCCCATCTGCCCAAAAGATTAATCAGGAAAACATATAAAGGGAAAAATCAATCATCAGACATAGAACTGAAGGGCCAATATCTTTCCAAGGAAGAAACAGACAGGTTCATTCGAAAGGTAATCCACCTTTTAGAACGCGAACCATCAATCACTATAAGCGTTATCACCGTAAAAAAGGAAAATGTTCAACACCATATCCGGTCTGATGCAAACAAATTATACAATTACATGGTGAACTTTGCAATTTTACAGGAGATCAGGGAATGCCCGTCAGTGGATTTCATTCCGGACCCGCGGACAATCAAGGTGGCAAGTGGTAACAGTCTGGTGGATTATCTGAAAACCAAGCTCTGGTTTGAGCTTAATTCTGCGACAGTTATCAAACATATCCCCATTGAAAGCAAAAGAAATTTAACCCTTCAGTTTATTGATTTCATCGCGCATGTTGTATGGAGTCGATATGAAAATAATGAATATGATTCCTACCGGCTTTTGAGACCGTACATTACGGAAAGACACCTGTTTTTTTAAGAGAGGGAACTTATCACCGATATGTCAAGACAATATGGAAAGTAATTGTGAATATATTTACATAATACGGATGAATTTCGAAGGAGTTAGCTCGAATTGCACTCGAAGAGCGCATGGAATAGGGTTATCAAGTCTGCCGTTGATTCTTGCTAATGTTTTTGCTTAATTCTTTAATGCGATTTTTGAAGTTTTTATTCCTTCTCATTTATTGTTCCACTCTTCCAAGTAACTCGTTTGGTCGAAGTGGACATAACTTCTTGATCTCTCTGGACAATATCAAGATGTAGGGGCCGATGCCCCCATCGGCCTTAAACACGCTTTGTGAAAGTTACTTTCCATTATAATGCCGCAAAGTGGCATAGTGGCGCTTTCTACAAGATTACTTACTGTACTATGATGGGGGCAAAACCGCCCTGGCTTTTCCGGTTGGGTGAACTGACTGGTTCGACATCTTTTTGATTAAGCCGTGATTGCCTGAAATTGTGCGGGTACTTTGTTCAGAATAATTTCTTTAAGGTCGATTTTGTGACTTGCATTATCAATGTCAATCCCTGTTATATGACCATCTTTATCATAGTCTATGACGATACCTTCGGATACTTCTACGCTTTCCGTACTTGTTTTAGAAGATAGATCAATATAGAGTGAATCTGTTTCAGGATAATAATTTAGTTTCATAGTATAAACCTCCTATCAGGGAAGGCATTATGAATAGTTTTCTTATCATCAAGCGTTACTACTCTTAATACCCGTCCACCAAGTTCTTTGATTTCTCCCCAAAATCGAAAACGGTTATGTTCTTGACGTTCAACATGTCAACGTCTGAAAACACCTCTAAAAACAGGAAACAGCTTGATGAAGTGCGGGATGTAATGATGTTGTATAAAGAAAAAATAGTCGCTGTCACTATTTTGTCGAGCTGGTGGCTAACCTTTGCTCAGGTGGGACTTTCACCCACTGGGTAACATCATCCAATTTCGTCCCGTTTTACGTGGATTCCCAATGATTCGGGTTTACCTTGGCACGGGGAGCGCCTTGTTGGGCCGTTGAGCTAGCCACGAGAACTGCTTCAGCATGCAATTTCATACCTAATGCTCTTATGACCTTGAGAATTGTGTCGAAGCTAGGACTCCGTTCCCCGGAGAGTGCCTTGTAAAGACTTTCGCGAGACAGGCCGGCATCACGTGCCACCTGAGACATGCCTTTGGCGCGGGCGATATCGCCCAAAGCTTTGGCAATGAAGGCAGCATCCCCATTTGCCTCCTCAAGGCAAGCTTCAAGATAAGCAGCCATTTCCTCCGGAGTGCGAAGGTGCTCGGCGACATCGTAGCGAGTGGTGATGGTTTTGGTCATGATACGCTCCTATAGGTTACGTGCAAGGCGCAAGGCAGTTTTAATGTCGCTGGTCTGGGTACGCTTATCACCGCCAGCCAACAAAATTACTATCTCATGCTCGTGCTTTTTGTAATACACCCGGTAGCCGGGTCCGTAATCGATCCGCAACTCTGAAACACCTTCACCCACGGGCCTAACATCGCCAGGATTTCCGGCCGCTAAGCGCTCGACCCGTACCAGAATACGAGCCCGCGCACGGACGTCACGCAAATCATTGAGCCATTTTGCGTAAGCTTCAGTTTTGCGGATTTCAATCATGAGCTAATTGTAGCCTACTGGATACATGCTGTCAATGTCTTTTGCAGTGGTACTATGTAGGAAGCCCAACAGGCTCTTCAGCCGCAGCGATCAGCTGTCGGCTGAAAGAGCAAGGTTAGATTTGTTTTTCCATTATCAGCGAACATGAGTCAAGAGCAGACTTGATAACCATATCAAGGTAACGCGTTTTATAAAAGCGACACCTCCCCAAC
>CAZGAK010000039.1:0-22782 GCA_964523565.1 uncultured Syntrophaceae bacterium
TTTCATCCCCGTTTACAAAACGGGGTATTCAAGTTTTAATATTTCATAAATAAAATGGCAGTCAGGACCGGGGCCAGGTCTTGCATTGCAAGGCCTGGCCTCTTATTTAACCCCCATTTATTCCAAGAGTTGTTTCCGGATCGTGCCTAACGGCTGTAGATTCTGTAATCAACCACTGAAATGCCCTGTTCGTAAACCAGGACGGGATTAAGATCGATCTGGTCCAGTTCAGGGTGATCCGCAACCATTCGGGAGAGTGATTTCATGAGCCCAACCAGGGCCGCCTGATCCTTCGGACTCTGGCCTCTCACACCAGCCAGGAGAGGATATCCCTTGATATCTCTCATCATTTGCAAAAACTCTTCCTCCCCCGCCGGTAACAGGCAGAACTGTACATCTTTGTATATTTCGGTAAAGATTCCTCCCAGGCCAAACATCAGCGAGGGCCCGTACTGCGGGTCTGTGGTAACTCCCAGAATCACCTCAAGTCCCCCTGGATTTGCCATGGGTGAGACGGTTACCCCTTCTATGTTCGCACCAGGAACTTTAGCTTTTACTGCTGAAAGGATGTTATCATAGGCACTGCGGACATCATCCTCTGTGTTCAGATTGAGTTGTACGCCGCCGATGTCACTTTTGTGGGACACATCGGGGGAAGCGATCTTGAGGACTACGGGCATCCCAAAATCTTTCGCCAGAGCAACGGCCTCTTCCGGAGAAGAAGCCAAAGGAGCATCCACCGCCGGAATGCCGTATTCCTTCAGCATAGCCACAGCATCGTGGGCCGGCATCAGGTGTAAAGCCTGAGAGGCGGGAAATTCATGCGGTGTTTCCGCAACGCGCGATTTAGTCTCGTCGAAACGGAAAAGCTGATAGAGTGCTTTGATACCACGCTCCGGGGTCGGGAAAGCCGGAATGCCCTTTTTGTGCATGAGGACCGTTTCTTCACGTTCAACATCGGCACCGCCGCAGAAAATGACCAGTTCCGATTCGCCCGGGGTGACCATGTCAGATGCTCCGTGAATCGGGTCGCCGAAAAGAACAACCATCGCGTCGAATTCGGATCGGGCTTCTTTAATCACCCTTGCGTATAAACTCGGGTCAGTAATTGCATCGCCGGTGAGATCAACGGGATTGCTGACACCGCAGTGGGCCGACAGGAAAGCCCTCAAACGTTGCTTAAGATCCTCGCTCGGTGTGGGCACTTCAAAACCGAGTTTCTCCGCCTCGTCAATGGCCAGAATGGCAATTCCGCCGGAGCTGGAGATAGTTAGCAGACGCTTTCCCGGAGGCTTTTTCATATATGCCAGGGCCTTTGCAAAATCATAGAGTTCTTCCAGTGTTTCTGCCCTGTGCACCTTGTATTTTTTAAATATGGCATCGTAAACGGCATCACTCCCCGCCATTGATTTGGTATGGCTCTCAGCCGCTACACGCCCCCAGGCTGACCGCCCTGCTTTCAGAATTACTACAGGCTTCGTTACCTTCGACAGGGACTCAAGAAATACTTCCGGCCTCTTGACCCCCTCCATATAGAGGGCAATGACTCTGGTATCCGGATCGTTGTTAAAATACTGGATGCAGTCTGACTCGTCCACATCAGCCCGATTGCCCAGACTGACAAAAACACTGACTCCCAGTTGTTCCTCGCTGGCCCAGTCCATAAGGGCAGCCCCGACTGTACCGCTCTGGGCGATAAATGCCATCCCCCCCCTGCTTGTAAGCAGCGGCCAGGAAGCACAGAGATTACTGTGAGGACTGTTGACTCCCTGACAGTTAGGACCGATGACACGGATTCCGTACTGGCCGGCTATCCGGGCCAGCTCGCTCTGAAGCTTTTCTCCTTCTTCACCGGCTTCGGCGAAGCCCCCGGTTACAACAATGGCAGCTTTCACCCCGGCCTCGCCGCATTGCTCTATGGCCCCCGGAACCATTTTAGCAGGAATTACAATAACCGCCAGATCCGGAGGACTCGGTACAGAACCGATATCCTTATAAACGGTAAGCCCCAGAAGCTCGTCGGCCTTGGGGTTGACCGGATAGATCGGCCCGTCAAAACCGGCATGGATCAGGTTATACAGGATATCATAGCCGAGTTTTCCCGGTGTACCCGAGGCTCCTATTAACGCTACGCTTTGTGGTTTAAAGATGGCGTCCAGATTATTTGTCGATTCCATATTCCCTCCTTTTTTATCATTATTAAAAATAGTAAAGTGACAGGGCGCCCTAGCGGCATACGATACCATAGCTAACCCACATTTTCTATAAATAAGTTGAGCAGAGAATAGCTGTTTTCTTCTTGATATTATATATCTTATTGACTATATTTGAGATCATCAACGATAAAGCCTGGCCTTAGGGACAGGGTCAGGAAGGGGAGGGAAAATATATGAGAATTCGAAAGGCGGGAAAGATTACCGATAACCTGTGGCACCTCGGCCGCGAGGAGTCAGGGATCTATGTACTTGAAGGACAGGACAGTTCGATCATTATCAACGGGGGAATTAGTTTCATTCTGCCCGACGTGCTCCAGCAGATGAGGGATTTCGGGATCAACATGGAAAAGATAAAGAAGCTCCTCATCCTCCATTCTCATTTTGATCATGTGGGAATCGTTCCGTATTTTAAACGAACCTATCCTGAGATCGAAGTTTGTGCCTCAGGGCGGGCCTGGAATATTCTCACGATGCCCAAGGCGATCGAAACCATGAACACCTTCGGCCAGCTCGTCGCCAACCAGATGGGTGCCGGTGAGAATCTTGGCGCCTATGACCATCAGTGGCGGGATGATGTTTCGGGCACCACGGTTGGTGAAGGAGACCGTATAGATCTTGGCGGAGTGGCACTCTCCATTATGGAAACCCCCGGTCATTCCTCCTGCTCCATCACGGCTTATGAACCGAACATGAAGGCCCTTTTCGCTTCCGATGCTGTAGGTATACCATTTAAAGAAACTGCTTTCCCCTCGGGCAATTCCAACTATACCCAGTATCAGGAAAGCCTGGAAAAATTGAAATTCCTCGAAGTGGATTACCTCTGTGCGGATCATTACGGTTATATCACCGGAGAAGAAGCGGGAAAGTTCATTGACCTGTCAATTGAAGAGGCCCGCAAAATGAGGGCAGAGATGGAGGATATTTATCGCAAGGAAGACGATATTGATGCTGCTTCAAGCACCATAACGGCGGATTTTTACAAGAAAAACCCAGACTACTTTATTGCATCAGACATCCTCGAGGGAGTTTTTAAACAGATGGTAAAGCATATTGCCAAGACCATGTAAAGAGAGCTTTGCAGAATGTTCAATTTTGTTCAAGTTCAAGAAAAACGATCCGCCTGAGGCGGATTAGCCACAGGAACATATTGGATATTTCGAGGATTAAATTTTGAGCCTGGGCACATAGCTCAACGATTGCTACCCGATCTTCCAGGTAGTGGAATCAGCAGTATCTTTAAGAACCACCTTTTTGGCAGCAAGGATTTCCCTTATTTCATCGGCTCTTGTCCAATCCTTCGCCACCCGGGCTTCCCGTCTTTCTTCAATCAAGCGTACTATTTCTTCTACGTCCAAACCCAGTTTTCCGGCTTCTCTCTTTTTATCTTTTTCGTAATATTCATCGGGATCTTCGAGAAACAATCCCAGTACCTTGCCGACTTCTCTTACACTGTTTCTTGCTGAATCCAGAACGAAGAGCGACTCGGCCGTAAGGGCAAATTCCTTATCAGCCATGTAACCATTGATCAACCGAATGGTATCAAAAATATAACCAATCGCCTTTGCCGTATTGAAATCATCGTCCATGGCCTCGACAAATCTCTCGGGAAGTATATTTACTTTTTCAAAAGCTTCTTCATCTTTCCCTGAAAGGTTTCTTGGAGAAATATTTGAGAAATCGATCTCCGTTCCAAGGTCATCTTTTATTTTTTTCAACGTTTCATAAAGTCTGTCCATACCCATTCTTGCTTCAGCAAGAGAATCCTCGGAAAAATCAACAGGGCTTCTGTAGTGACTTTGCAACATAAAAAGCCTCAACACCTCGGGATGGTAGCTATTCATTGCTTCCCGCATATTAAAAATGTTTCCGAGGGATTTGGACATCTTTTCCTTGTTTACTCTGATAAAACCATTGTGAAGCCAGTAGTTAGCAAAGGGTTTCCCCGTAGCCCCCTCGGCCTGGGCAATCTCATTTTCGTGATGTGGAAAGATAAGATCCCTTCCACCGCCATGGATATCAAAGGTTTCTCCCAGAAAACGCTGGCTCATAACAGAACATTCGATATGCCATCCCGGCCTGCCCCTGCCCCATGGACTATCCCACCACGGCTCCCCCTCTTTGGCAGACTTCCACAGGATAAAATCGAGAGGATTCTTCTTTTTCTCATCTATATCTATACGGGCCCCGGCCAGCATGTCGTCGAGATTTCTACCTGATAGCTTTCCGTACCCTTCGAATTTTTCGACTGAAAAATAGACATCTCCCTCAACGACATAAGCCAGATCATTCTCCAGAAGAGCGTTGACAAGCCGGATCATTCCCTTTATGTTTTCTGTCGCCTTCGGCGCTACCGTTGGTCTTGCCACGCCTATCCGGTCCATATCTTCATTGTGTTCTTTGATATACTTTTCCGATATCTCTGTAATATCCGTATTTTCCGCAATGGCTTTCCCTATAATCTTGTCATCAACATCGGTAAAATTCTTGACATAGGTTACATTGTAACCCCTGTATTTCAAATACTTGAAAATGATATCGAAAACCACTGCAGAACGGGCGTGGCCGATGTGGCACATATCATAGGCCGTTATGCCGCACACATACATTCCTACCTTGCCCTCTTCAATAGGTTTAAATTCTTCCTTTTTATTTGTCAGAGTGTTGTAGAACTTCAAGCCCATGTCAACCTCCCAATTTTTTCCTTCTGTCAGGATCTATATTGATTGTTCATCAGACTTTTTTATGGAAACAGTGAAACCAGATTCAGCCCCATATCTTCGGGTAACCCACACATGAGGTTCATGTTTTGTACCGCCTGGCCCGCAGCGCCCTTTATAAGATTATCAATCGCCGCTATAATTACCACTCTTCCCGTCCTGCCGTCAAGAGCAAGTCCGATATCACAGTAATTAGATCCCCTGACAGAGGAAATATTGGGGTATGTTCCCTCATCATAAATTCTTACAAAGATTTCATCCTTATAAAATTTCTTATAAAGATCGACAAGATCAGACGCAGAAACATCCTTTTGAAGGGTCGCATATATGGTACTGAGTATTCCTCTGTTTGCCGGAATAAGATGTGGAACAAAAGACACTGTGATATCAATTCCGGCAAGGAGACCGAGTTCCTGCTCTATTTCAGGAATGTGGCGGTGAGCACAAATTTTATAAGCCTTAAATCCCTCATTCACCTCACAAAACAATGACCCTATCGATAGTTCCCGCCCGGCACCACTCATACCAGATTTAGAATCGATAATGATCGAGGAAATGTCAATACATTTTTCCTTTAAAACCGGTGCCAGACCAAGGATTGCTCCCGTCGGATAACAACCTGGATTGGCTACCAAATTTGCTCCGATTATATCTTTTCTATATAACTCGGGAAGTCCGTAAACGGCCCTGGGTATAAGTTCCGATGAGGTATGTTTTTTATACCATTTTTCATATATTTCGACATCCCGCAAGCGATAATCCGCGCTAAGATCAATTACCTTTTTCCCCTCCTTCAAAAAAAATGGAGCTACTTCCATCGCCTCGCCATGAGGTACTGCCAAAAAAACGACATCGCACAGAGAGGCAACATCTTCCGGGGATGCATCGATATATTTTTTGTTGGTCAAACCTTTAAATACCGGATATATGTCGGAAATGGGGGTACCTTTAAATTTTCTCGATGTCAGGGCAACAACATCAGCTTCGGTATGCCGAATAAGAATCTTCAAAAGCTCCTGCCCTGTATAACCGCTTGCTCCGTATATGCCAATCTTTAACATAAGCCTTCTCCGCACATAAATCCGGAATTTGCAGCAGGTAACTCCTGCAAATTCCGGGTCAAAAAAAAGGAGGCGGAAGCCCCCTTTTTAACCATTGTTATCTCTTTGAATACTGGAACTTCTTTCTCGCGCCAGGCTGTCCGTATTTCTTTCTCTCTTTTATCCTGGAATCCCGTGTAAGAAAACCCGCCTTCCTGAGAACGGACCTAAGATCAACATCGTATTCTAACAGGGCCTTCGATATGCCGTGTTTGACAGCACCTGCCTGTCCGGAAGGCCCTCCCCCTTTAACATTAATATAAAAATCGAAGCCATCTCTCTTTCCGACAAGATCCAGGGGTTGCTGTATAAGCATCCTTAGACTCTCTCCGGGGAAATAATCATTTAAAGCTTTATCGTTAATTACCCAGTTACCGCCTCCCTCCTTCATCCACACCCTGGCTATAGCGGTCTTTCTCTTACCTGTCGCATAAAATCTCTCTTCTGCCATATTTGACTCCAATTTGTGATTTAAACTACCAGATTATAATTCCAATACGCGGGGTTCCTGCGCTGAATGGGGATGTTCATCACCATTGTATATCTTCAGTTTTTTCAACATTTTCCTTCCCAGACTGTTTTTGGGAAGCATACCCTTGACAGCCTTCTGTAAAAGCCTTTCCGGTTTTTCTTCCAGCGTTTTTCCTGCCGTAATTGACTTTATTCCCCCTGGATAACCTGTATGATGATAATATATCTTGTCATCAAGTTTTTTACCCGTAAGTACAACCTTATCAGCGTTTATGACAACAACGAAATCACCTGTATCAACATGGGGAGTATAGATAGGTTTATGCTTTCCCTTCAACCGTTTTGCGATTTCGCTGGCAAGTCTCCCAAGCACTTTCCCTTTCGCATCGACGAGATACCAATCCCTTTTAATATCAGCTTCTTTTGCACTATATGTTTTCATTAAAATACCCCAATTTCCTTGAAAAATCAAACTGTGAAACTATGTAATTTTAGAGCCTTTGTCAAGGAAAATTTGAGATTCGTCATTTTTTCGGTGGCGTCCCCGCAACTTTTCCAACTTTCCCCAGACCGTATAGAGAAAAAATAACCATATATGCCCTGTCGTCAGGTGTATCGGAATAGGTTATCTCCACACTCCAGCACTGTTTATGATAATCGATCCCATATGTTGATTCAAGATCCTTCTTGTCAAGTTCATTCCTTCTGAGGATATATCGAAGATCAAGGGATTCAGAAACCTTCGCTTTCATGGAAATGTTTATCTCTTCCACCGATTTTTGTGTATATCTGTATTCAGCCGTCACGGAATCTCCGCGCCAGTCACTTATGCCAAGGTTGTAGTTCGTCTCTTTCCACTCGCCGTCATTTACATCAAATTTGGCATCCCCGTCAAAGGATAAATATTGAAAGGGATCAAAATCGAATTCTATATCCACATTACCGAAAGGCCTTTTTTTATCTGCCGTTCCGGAAGTAGTTCTCCTTGCCTCTTTGATATTATAGGGCTGACTCAGCTTTAGATTGAAAAATTCCCTATAACTTTTGTTCCCCTCTTCATCCCTCAACTTGGCAATGAACGTGTTGGTCAAGGAATAGGTCAAACTGTTTGTTTCTGCCACGGATTCGACATAATCTGCCAAATCGCCCTGGTAAACATAAGGAATATAAGTGTAACTCAATTCCGGCTTAATACCGTGCCTGATCATCTCGACCGTTTGACCGCCCACGTTAAAAATCCTGTGAATCTCCGTGGAAAGAGTCGCTCCCATATCATACATTTCACGGCTTCCACGTTTTCCAGCCAATGTGTCATTCGTGTGAACACTGTCCCATTTCGTTTCCCGGAACCCTATCTCCGGTGTAAACTGCAAGTAGTTACCAAAACTCAGGGGCAGAGAAAAAGTGGGGTGTGCATCGAAAAGATGCCCTTTATATCCTTCATCCCTGTAATAGTAAGCATAAGTGGATTCCAGTTCGAAATTGAAGGGGGAATTGAAAATGGGTTGTGTGACACCCGTAAAAGTCACCTCCGGATACTTCTGCAGTGTCGCATCATTTGAATAGCTCTGGAAATTATCCGTGTACTGGGCCAGGGCGGTAAAGTTAAATAATTCCCAGTCTTTCACAAGGCGTGCTGTTGATTCAAGAGACGCGAGGGATTCATCGCCGATAAAGGAAACCTTTTTAAATCTGTTGTTTTCATTTTCAGCATAATGCTCCAGGTAATAGTTATACGAATCAAAGTCTCTGAAATACCAGTTGTCGGAAACCTTCTTAATATCAGTCCTGAAATAAAACCCGGGGGTGAATGTGGTTTCATGATTCAGGTAGTATGACCATCTTTTCTGGTTCTCCCGCCAGTCTCTACTTAAATTGTCGCCCTCAAATCCAGATCCTGTCTTTTTGTCGCTGAGATAGTCACCGTAAAAGGTACCGAACGAATCCTCACTGAAACAATATCTGAACTCCATGCCCTCCTGAAATCCCCGTTTATCCATGTATCGCTGATAAAAAGTCGCATCCGTATTGTCTGAAACAGCCCAGTAAAAGGGAATTCCAATATCCCAGCCATATTTATCCTGTGAATACGAAATGCGGGGAAAGAGAAAACCTGTCTGCCGCGTCGTTTTTACAGGAAAGATCAGATAGGGCAAATAAATGAAAGGAAAGTTTTTCACCTGAAAGGCGCCATGTTTGAGTGTTCCGTAGCCATCTATAGTAACATTGACTTCCTTGCCGGCAAACCTCCAGTCCGGTCGATCTCCATCACATGTAGTTGCCGTTGCGTCCTTCAAATAATATGTGGCTTCACCTTTTTTTTCAATTTCGTCGCCACTCAGATAAAGATGATTCTTGTAAAAGAACATCTTCCCGTTAAGTAAAGTCCCTGTTTTTGTATCGATATTAAATTGAGCCTTCTCGCCCTCCAGGAGATCTCTTTCACTTTTAATTTCAACATGTCCTTCGGCTACCGCATCTTTTGTTGTCTTGTTCAATGTAACTGAGTCGGCCTTCAGATATCCTCCGGCAAAGGTAATCACCACATTACCCTTCGCTCTGTATGTATCAAGATTACTGTCATAGATTATACTGTCCGCTTCAATATTTACAGGCCCTTTTGGGACTTCTCTTTCAAAAGCGAAGAGAAAATCAACCCGGAAGGAAACAAAAAACTGGAAAATTATTATAAAAAGTATAATTTTTTGAGTTTTCACTCAAGAATTCCTTATCCATCAATTTTCAACGGGCTCAAATTCTTCCCGTTTATTGGTTTTAATCAACAAACATAACCTGATTAACATAATAAAAGACTTTTTCAAGAAGATAAAACATGAACCCCTTTTTTATTTCTCCCACAAGATAAAGTGAACCCGTAACACATATTAAATCATTTTTATCGGCAAGTGCAAATGCTCTCACAAGGGCCTTCTCTGAATTTTCTATAATCTCAACACTGTCATTGTGCTTACCGACAAAGGGCAACAACTTCTCTGCCGGAAGAGCCCTTCCTCCTCCCGGTTTGGTCAGGATAATTTTATCGGCACGGGGAGATAATTTCCTCAGCATTGCCTTGTAATCCTTATCATTTAAGACACCAAACAGTAGTATCAATTTATCATACTTGAAATCAACCGCAAGGGAACGACAAAGGGCAGAAATCCCTCCCGGATTATGGGCACCATCAACGACAAGTGTGGGATTTTCATTAAGTACTTCCAATCTTCCCTCCCACCTTACGTCCTTTAATCCCCTCTTTACGATTCCCTCTTCTATATTCAACCCTCTATTTTCTAAAATCTCGATGGCACCCAAAGCCAGAGCAGTGTTTTCAATCTGGTGTTTACCGATTAATGAAATTTCGAGGTTTTTGTGTTTCTTGAAAATTCCATGATAGGAAAAGCTTCCATCTTTAGACTTTCTCATACGAATTTCTCTTCCTACCCTGTAGAGACGGGAGTGCTTTTGTCTCGAAATATCCTCCAGAACATTGAGAACTTTATTCTGCCGTGCAGCCGTTATGCAGACCCCCCCTTTCTTGATGATCCCCCCCTTTTCCCGGGCAATGACACTCAAATTTCTGCCCAGGTATTTCTGATGCTCCAGACAAATATTTGTAATGATGGATAATTCAGGGATAACAACATTCGTCGCATCCAGCCTTCCTCCCATACCAACTTCCAGGACAGCTATATCCACGTGACGTCTGCAAAAATAGAGAAATGAAAGGGCCGTGGCAAACTCAAAATAGGTAATATCTTCTTTAATTACTTCCCGCACCTCATCGATAAGCTCTAAGAGCTCTTCTTCCTTGATCATTTGATTGTTTACCCGTATACGTTCCGTAAAATCGATGAGATGAGGGGATGTATAAAGGCCAACGTTAACACCCGCCCCGTGAAGAATGGAGGAAATAATGGCAGCTACAGATCCTTTGCCATTGGATCCACCGACAAGAATAGTCTTATATTGTGTCTGGGGATTATCTAAACGTTGAAGGAGTCGCGAGATGGGACCCAGATCCAGATTAATACCTTTGCTTTTTAACTGTGAAAGGTACTCCAGAGGATCATAAGGTTTCATGTGTTATTTATTATATAGACGTCATATATGGCGAGTTGCTTTTAAAATTCAACAAGAAATTTGTTTTGAATTTCGACTTCGGCGTGAGTCTGCGACGAGCTCAGACTTCGGCAAGCTCAGTCGAGCCGTCGAGACGCTCAGTCGAACGATATTCGGATTTCTTATTATACACCTGACCTCAAGCGGGGATATTCTGAAAGTTAAAAAATTCGTAATATCTTACTTGACCATTCTAAATATGTATGATCTCACCTTCCTTGAGGATTCGAACATTTTTTCTTTTTATCAAACTCACTTCTCTTTGAATAACATCATAATACTGGGGCTTTAAATGGTAAAGATAAATATCGGGGGACTGAATTTCAAGTTTTTTTAACTCATCATTAAAACTCTCTGGTGTGAAATGGCCGGCGGCTTCTGCAATATCTTTCATATCATTGGGAAACGATGTTTCAATAAATATAGCCTTTAAATCCTTTAGCTTATTGGCAATCGCCCATATGTCCTCAGTCGGTCCTGTATCACCAATAAATATTACAGAACCCCCTTTAAATTCTATAACATATGCCACCGTTTCAACGGTGTGATTAACTCTAATAGCAGTAATAATAATTTTATTTAACGAATACGTTATTCCCGGCTCGATGGGACAAAAACGAATAACAGGATTCCCCGGGGTTGGAATTGCAGAGAAATCGGGCCATATAATATCATTAAAAATATCGGCACGCAGGGTATCAATAATACCCTGGGTTGTCATTATATCCACAGGATATTTTTTTCTGAGAACAATATTATCTGCCAAAAAAGCAATATCTTTAATGTGGTCGAGATGAGTATGAGTGACAAGAATATGGTCTATATTGATCTGTTCCTCAAGGGTTAATAGAGAGGTTACCGTGCCGGCATCTAACAACACCTTTCCATCCAACAGAAAACTCGTCGTGTTATATCCGGGAAGCTGAGCTCCGTGACAGCCCAATACCCTTATTTCCATTCTCCCTCTCCATTTCCTTTCTTTATTAACGGACTTATGTGTTCAAGATAGCATAGCTCATATTTTGTAGCAATAAAATTAGCTAATAAAGTAAACATGTTTTTGGAGATAACAATAAAAAGCCACGGAAGGCAAAAAACCACCCATGGCCTATATCAGAACCATTGCTAAAAACAGTTTTTTTGCCGTGATCGCTCTTGAAAATTGCGGTACTCCTACAATGTTATTTATAGATTTCCCCGTAAGCTACAATGTATTACCAACAATTTAGCAAGTCACATTATAGGATTAATCCGGTTTTACTACAAAAACCTCATCTCCAGGACGAACACGGTCAGCAACTTTGACGCCTATATAATCGCCCTCTACCGCCTTTTCAATTCCTTCGTTGTTGATCTCCATTGAATCAATTCTATCCTCGAAATCGGTAGTATGGCCTGTAAATTTGACAGTATCACCTACGTTTAGCTCTCCTGAAGTTATTTTAATCGCCGCAACGCTCGGTTTTGCAAAAAACTTTACTACTTCACCAATTTTTTCTTCTGCCATAGCTTATCCTCCCTTCTCTGATCCAATAAAGTTTAATCTTTTTTAACTTTTACAATTTAACTCAAAGAACAAACTTGAACCTTCTACACATATAACCTTATGAGCAACATAACAGAAGAATTGTAGTTTTTCCAACAAAAAAAGGCAAGGTCTAAAAAGCCTTGCCTTTTGGAAAATTTCTTTGTCTCTTATGTTGAGTAAGAATCCCTTACCATAACTTATACTAACTCAACTTGAGAAAGAGGGGCATTATCACCGACTCGATGGCCTAACTTAATAACACGTGTATACCCCCCTGCCCTCTCACCATAACGAGATGACAATTCATCGAACACTTTCCTGGTAACTTCATTATCCATGATATATGCTGATGCCTGCCTTCTCGTATGGAGAGTACCCTTTTTTCCTAAGGTAATCATCTTATCGGCAACACTTTTCAATACCTTGGCTTTTGCATCGGTTGTAACAACTTTCTCATATTTTAGCAGGGAAGTTACCAAATTCCTCAGCATTGCTTTTCTATGGCTTGGGGTTCTTCCCATCTTTTTTACAGCTTTTCTATGACGCATTGACCCTTATTCCTTTTCGTATTATTCTTCCCCGCTTTCTGTTGAAGCGAAGTTCTCATTTTCTCCAGTAAGTTGGGGAAAGTCTATCTTCATCCCGAGAGTCAGCCCCATCTCTGCCAGTATTTCCTTGATCTCATTCAAAGACTTTCTCCCGAAATTCTTCGTCTTGAGCATTTCAGCTTCTGTCTTCTGAACAAGCTCCCCAATAAGAAGGATGCCCGCATTTTTCAAGCAGTTGGCTGATCGTACCGAAAGCTCCAGTTCATCTACACTCTTAAACAGGTTTTCGTTTATCTGTTCCTTTTCCTCTTCTCTTTCTTCTTCCTCTTCTTCCTCTATCTCTTCAAAGTTGATAAAAACGTCCAGCTGTTCTTTTAAAATTTTTGCCGCGTAGGCAACGGCATCTTCCGGCAATACGCCGCCGTCCGTCCACACCTCAAGCACCAGTCTATCGTAATCTGTTACCTGACCGACTCTGGCATAGGTAACCGTGTACGCTACCTTTTTAATCGGTGAAAAAGTGGCATCAATATTTATAGTTCCTTCAGGCTGCTCGGGATCCTTTTCTTTCTTCGCGGGAACATATCCCCTCCCCTCTTGAACAACCATCTCGGCATTTAATGAATGTCCGTCTGAAAGAGTAGCTATATGGTGATCCGGATTCAGTATATCGACCGTTCCGTCAGTAATAATATCCCCTGCTTTTATGACTCCCTCTTTCGTGGCTTCAATACGGACAATTCTTGGCCCATTTTGATGTAGCGTTAAACGGACTTCCTTGAGGTTCAGGATAACATCAGTAACATCCTCCTTGACACCAGGAATCGTTGAAAATTCATGGAGTACCCCGTCAATCTTCACCGAAGTAATGGCCGCACCATAAATAGACGACAGGAGCACTCTTCTCAAGGCGTTACCCAAGGTATTACCAAACCCTTTTTCTAAAGGCTGGCATATAAATTCCCCATAAGCTGAAGTATGGGTTTTTTCATCAATATCAATTCGTTTCGGCCTTATTAAGTTTCGCCAGTTTTTTTGCATAATTCTACTTCTCCATTGCAAAGGTGTATCCTGTTACTTGGAGTAAAGCTCAACCACAAGCTGTTCCTGCATAGGCATTGTTAATTCTTCCCGAGTGGGAAATCTCTTAACGACACCGGTAAAGTTATCCTTATCCAACTCCAACCATTGGGGAACACCCCGCCTGGCTACCGTTTCAACGGCCTCAACTATACGGCCAACCTTTCTGCTTTTTTCTTTAACCTGTATCTCCTCTCCACCCTTTACAAGGTAGGACGGAATATTCATTTTTTTCCCATTTACCAGAAAATGATCGTGTTTGATAAGCTGCCTTGCATCATTCCTTGAGTTGGCCAACCCTACTCTATACACCATATTATCCAGTCTTCTCTCCAGAAAAATCAGCAAATTTGTGCCAGTTATGCCTTTTTGTCTGTCTGCTTTCTTGAAGTATCCCCTAAACTGCTTTTCTAAAAGACCATACATCCTTTTGAGTTTCTGCTTCTCTCTCAACTGGACACCATAATCCGTCCGTTTTCTCCGTAATTGTCCATGCTCTCCTGGAACATATCCTCTTCTCTCGAAAGCACATTTATCACTGTAACATCTGTCTCCTTTTAGAAACAGTTTCAAGCCTTCACTTCGGCACAACCTGCATAAAGATTCTCTATATCTTGCCAAAGTACTCCTCCATTTCTTTTATTAATTAAATTTTACACCCTACGTTTCTTTGGGGGACGGCAACCATTATGAGGAATAGGTGTAACATCCCTGATAATGGTAATATTCAATCCTGCTGCCTGTATAGCTCTCAGTGCAGATTCTCGACCCGAACCCGGCCCTTTTACATATACCTGCACACTTCTAACCCCATGTTCTCTGGCCTTTTTAACGGCATCCTCGCCTGCCTGTTGTGCGGCAAAGGGAGTTCCCTTTCTTGATCCCTTAAATCCCTGAACCCCACATGAGGACCACGATATTACATTACCACTTACATCCGTAATCGTTACAATTGTATTATTAAAGGTCGACTGAATATGAGCGATACCTTCAGATATATTCTTTCTTTCCTTTTTCTTTCCGCTTTGTCTCTTCCGCTTAGCCATTTTTCCTCCGGGCCGTAATTATTTCCGTTTGCCACCGATTGATCTTCTGGGGCCTTTCCTCGTCCTTGCATTCGTACACGTTCTTTGGCCCCTTACGGGAAGGCCTCTCCTGTGCCTCAAACCTCTATAAGCTCCAATATCCATGAGACGTTTTATCGACATGGCAATATCTCTTCTTAAATCACCTTCAACTTTGTGCTGCTTATCTATAATATCCCTTATAGCGGTCACCTGTTCATCGACAAGGTTGTCGGTCTTTGTGTCAAAATTAATCCCGGCTTCTTCAAGTATCTGTCTTGCTTTCGACCTCCCTACACCATAAATGTAGGTCAGAGCAATTTCCATCCTCTTGTTCTTTGGTAAATCTACTCCAGCAATTCTTGCCACTATAAAACCTCCTGTTTATTACCCCTGTCTCTGCTTATGCTTGGGATTCTCGCATATCACTCGCAACACACCGCGTCTTTTGATGATTTTACACTTATCACACATCTTTTTAACAGAAGCTCGTACTTTCATTGTAAACACTCCATCTTAATAACGACAAAGCCTGTATGACCTGGCTTATTTTGTTCTGTATGTAATCCTTCCCCGGGTCAAATCATAAGGAGAAAGTTCAACGGTTACTTTATCTCCGGGTAATATCTTAATGAAATGCATTCTCATTTTACCTGAGATATGAGCGAGAACCAGGTGACCGTTCTCAAGTTCGACACGAAACATGGCATTTGGAAGTGGTTCTACTACCGTACCCTCTACAACAATGGCTTCCTCTTTTGCCATAAACTTACATCTCCAATCCGTTAAAGCGTCACATACTATTTTACACTACGTCAAGGTATCTCTATACTAATCTGCTTAGTATCATCGGGCCATTTTCTGTAATAGCTACCGTATGTTCAAAGTGAGCAGACAGTTTGCCATCCGATGTAACCACTGTCCAGCCATCCTTTAGCACTTTTACCTTGAAGGTACCCTCATTGACCATCGGTTCAATAGCAAATACCATACCGTTTTTTAATTCAATACCCCTTCCCCGCAAACCGTAATTAGGAATCTGCGGATCTTCATGAAGATTTCTGCCTATTCCGTGGCCAACAAAATCTCTTACGACAGAAAAGCCGGCACCTTCGACATGGTTCTGTACAGCAGCCGATATATCTCCCAGTCTATTACCAGCTTTTGCCTCGTTTATCCCCTTATAAAGAGCCTCGTCTGTTATTTTCATCAATTTTACCGCGACATTTGAAACCTTACCCACTGGCACGGTAATCGCAGAATCACCATAGTATCCCTCATAAAGTGCCCCAAAGTCCATGCTGACTATATCACCTTCTTTGAGAAGAACCCTGTCCGAGGGAATACCATGTACAACCTCAGCGTTAACAGATGTACACAATGAAGCAGGATATCCCATATATCCTTTAAAGGCGGAAACTGCTCCCTTTTTTCTTACCGTCTCTTCGGCATATATATCAAGTTCTCTGGTTGTAATGCCCGGTTTTATTAACGCCCTAAGCCCCTCTAATACTTCAGCTACTATATAATTACTTTTCCTTAACTTCTCAATTTCTTCGGCAGATTTTAATATGACCATCTTTCTTACCGTTCAGATCTCACCGAAGCCATCATCGTCTTCTCGCCACTCGTCCCTTCTTCATGAATCCTTCATATTGCCGTGTTAACATATGGGTTTCTATTTGACCGGCAGTATCAAGAGCAACTCCCACGACAATAAGAAGCGCTGTCCCTCCAAAGTAGAAAGGAACATTAAGCTGGCTTATCAGGATACTGGGCAACACACATACAGCCGAAACGTAAAGGGCTCCACTGAAGGTAAGTCTCGTCAGGACTTTATCTATATACGCTGCCGTTCTTTTACCCGGCCTGATCCCGGGAACATAACCACCATGCTTCTTCATATTATCCGCCACATCTATAGGATTAAACGTAACGGCTGTGTAAAAATAACAGAAAAAAATGATAAATGCTACATACATAGATTCATAAACAAATCTACCAGGCATCAGATAACCGGCAAACGCTTTCATCCATGGATGGGGAACAAAATTTGCTATCGTTGCCGGAAACATAATAATTGACGAGGCGAAAATCGGAGGGATAACCCCCGCTGTATTTACCTTCAGGGGTAAATGGGTCGTTTGCCCCCCGTACATTTTTCTCCCTATAACTCTCTTGGCATATTGAACGGGTATTCTTCTCTGGCCGCTCTCCACAAATACAATTATCCCAACAACAGCAATCATCAACACGATCATGATAACGATGAAAAAAATACCCATCTCACCTGTTGACAGTAAACGAAATGTATTCAAAACCGCTGCGGGGCCTCTGCAAACAATACCGGCAAAAATGATAAGGGATATACCGTTGCCGATCCCTTTCTCGGTAATGCTTTCTCCCAACCACATGATAAATGAAGTACCAGCCGTGAGAGTAATGACAGTCATCAGACGAAAGCCCCAGCCCGGATCAATAACGATAGATACGCCCGTGGGGCCTGACATATTCTCCAGACCAACGGCAATACCAAATCCCTGGACCAGACTCAAAAGCACTGTACCGTACCGCGTATACTGGGTTATCTTCCTTCTGCCAGCGTCCCCCTCTTTAGAAAGGCTTTCAAGATGGGGAATAACCACCGTCAGTAATTGCAGGATAATAGACGCACTGATATAGGGCATAATTCCCAGTGCAAATACTGATAACCTGCTGAGCGCACCCCCCGCAAACATGTCAAAAAGCCCTAACAATGAACCCCTGGCCTGCTCAAAAAAAGCAGCCAAAGCCTGTGTGTCTATTCCCGGCGTAGGAACATGAGCACCTATCCTGTAAACAGCAAGAAGAAGGAAAGAATAAATTATCCTCCTCTGGAGTTCCGGTATTTTTGAAATATTTTTAAAACCACTTAGCAATTCAGATAACCTCTACCGAACCACCCGAAGCTTCAATTTTTTCCCTTGCACTGCGGCTTATATTATTAACCTTAACAGTGAGTGGATAATCTATATCCCCTTTGCCCAGTATTTTGATGCCATCACCTTTTCTCTTAATAATCCCTCTTTCTAACAGTGCATCAGTATCGACGACAGAACTCTCTTCAAACCTTTTTAACTGTTCAATGTTGACAGCAATGATATCTTTTCTGAACCTATTGTGAAACCCTCTTTTTGGCAACCTTCTGGTCAGCGGCATCTGTCCGCCCTCAAATCCAGGTTTCACTCCACCACCGGAACGGGAGTTCTGACCTTTTGATCCTCTGCATGATGTTCCCCCATGACCAGAACCGTTGCCCCGACCCACTCGTTTTCTTTTTTTTCTTGAACCTTCAGGAGGTTTCAATCCGCTTAACTTCATGCCCCACTTACCTCATGTTCTTCAACAGAAACCAGATGAGAAACCTTGTTTATCATGCCACGAATTTCAGCAGTATTATTCAAATAAACAGTTTTATTTAATTTGCTGAGCCCCAACCCGCCAAGCACTTTTTTTTGTTTGCCCGGTCTTCCTATGGAACTCTTAACCAATGTTATCTTCAGTTTATTTTCCACAACGATGCACCCCCATATGGAATATTTATACCTCGGCAATATTTCTGCCCAGGAGAGCTGTAATGTCTTTTTGACTTTTCAATCTCATCAAACCATCCATCGTAGCCTTCACAAGATTGTGGGGATTATGTGAACCAAGACATTTTGTCAATATATTCTGAACCCCTGCCACTTCCAAGACTGCCCTTACGGCGCCTCCCGCTATGAGACCTGTTCCTTTAGAGGCTGGCTTTAACAATACCCTACCTGCTCCATAATGACCTATGATCTCATGGGGAATTGTTTTGTCTATAATGGATACATCGACCATATTTCTTTTCGCGTTTTCCATACCCTTTTTGATCGCCACGGGTACTTCATGGGCCTTTCCCAACCCTATACCTACAGAACCATTCCCGCCACCAACAACTACAATGGCGCTGAACCTGAATCTCCTGCCACCCTTGACAACTTTAGCCGTCCTCTTAATAGCTATAACCTTATCAAGAAATTCTGTTTCTTCCATATTTACTCTATTCATACAGTATGCCTTTATAATAAAAAATCCACAACAATCCGACTAAAACGTCAAGCCTGCCTCTCTGACACCTTCGGCAAGTGCCTTTACCCTGCCATGGTAAAGAAATCTACCCCTGTCAAAGACAGCACTACTAACTTTTTTAGAGGTTAACTTTTTTGCCAACAATTTACCTACTTCCCTGGCAGCCTCACTTTTATTCAATTCGCCAAGATTCCCCTTTAGTTCTTTACTGAGAGTTGAGGCAAAGGCCAAGGTTTGGCTTACATCATCAGCAATAGCCTGCACATATATATGCCTGGAACTCCGAAACACTGAAAGACGAGGTCTCTCCTCGGTACCAAAAATCTTACTTCTAACCCTTTTTGCGCGTTTTCGTCTTATCCGTTCTAACTTCTTTGTCGATCCCAACGTCAAACCCCTCTGTGTAGCTTAATTATTATGCACCAGCAGACTTGCCAACTTTTCTTCTTATCTTTTCGCCGGCATACCTGATTCCCTTACCCTTGTAAGGCTCAGGCTTCTTGAAATCCCTTATTTCTGCTGCTACCCTTCCAACAAACTCCTTATCTATACCAGAAACAACCATGTTTACCTGTTTTTCAACTTTTATAGAAATCCCTTCTGGAATTTTATATTCCACGGGGTTAGAAAAACCAACAAACAAGGTCAAAATATCATCCTGCACCGCTGCACGATAACCAACACCGCTTATCTCAAGGGCCTTATCAAACCCCCCGCTGACACCGGTTACCATGTTAGCAACTAATGTCCTCACAAGACCATGAAAAGATCTTCCACGCTTTTTATCAGAAAGCCGCCGGCTGTTGACAAAAATTGTGTCGTTATCCACTACAACTTCCACTTCTCTGGGGATTTCCCGCGAAAGGGTCCCCTTCGGACCTTCAACCACTATTTCAGACTTATTCAGTTCAATCTTTACGCCTTTAGGAATTTCTATCGGCTTCTTACCAATCCTTGACATGAGTGAATCTCCCGATTTTTACGCCACATTACCATACATTACAAAGGATCTCACCGCCGACATTCATCCCTCGTGCTTCACTGTCGGTTACGACACCTTTGGATGTTGAGAGAACAGACAGACCATAACCATTCAGAACCTTGGGGATTTCTTTGCTCCCCATATAAAGCCTTCTTCCAGGCTTACTAATTCTTTGTATGCCTGTTATAATTCTTTCATTCGAATCCGTATATTTGAGGTAAATCCGCAATACCCCCCATGCCAGCCTGCCGCTATCTCTTTTAACCTCAAATCCGCTTATATACCCCGTTTTTTTCAATACTTTTGCAATATCCAAATTTATCTTGGAAATAAGCACATCGACACTACTGAACTTTCGATGATTGGCGTTTCTTATTCTTGTCAGCATATCAGCAATAGGATCGGACATCCCCATAAAGATTCTCCTTTACCAGCTCGATTTTATCACACCGGGAAGTTCCCCGTTTAGTGCACATTTCCTCAAACACAATCTGCACATATCAAATTTTCTGTAATAAGCCCGGGGTCTCCCGCAGAGGGGACATCGATTGTAATCCCTGACAGAAAATTTCTTCTTCTTCTTCGCTTTTGCAATTAAGGATTTCTTCGCCACACTTACTCCTCCGGCCCTTTACATCTAATTTCTAAAGGGGATCCCCATCAGTCTCAAGAGCTCCCGCGCCTTATCATCTGTTTTTGCAGACGTGACAATCGTTATATTCATACCCCTGGCTTTATCAATCTTATCGTATTCTATCTCAGGAAAGATAAACTGTTCTTTAATCCCCATGGAAAAATTCCCCCGCCCGTCAAAGGACCTCGGCGGAATTCCTCTGAAATCTCTAATTCTTGGAATGGCTACGTTAACAAGCCTGTCCCAAAATTCATACATTCGTTCCTTTCTCAGTGTTACCATGCACCCTATTGACATGCCTTTACGGAGCTTAAAGGTAGCAATTGATTTTCTCGCCTTCGTAACAACGGGCCTTTGCCCCACGATCATGGCAAGTTCTTCAGTAGCACTATCCAGTATCTTGATATTTTGAATCGCTTCACCCAGACCCATATTCACGACAATCTTCTCAATTCTGGGTACTTCCATTTTGTTTTTATACTTTAACTCCTTCATCAAGACAGGCACTACTTCTTTTTGATAATATTCCCTTAATCTCGCCATGAATTCTTCCTCAACCTATTCATCCAATATCTCTTTACATTTTTTACAGATACGCACTTTTTTGCCATCTTCCAATACTTTGAACTCTGTTCGAACACCTGTATTACATTTATTACACATGAGCATCACATTGGATATATGAATGGACCCTTCTCTTTCAACAACGCCTCCTTTACCCTTAGCATCAGGTCTCTGATGCTTCTTTACCATATTCATTTTTTCAATGATGACACGATTTTTATCTTTTATAATGGCAAGGACCTTACCGGTTTTTCCTTTTTCCTTACCGGTTGCCACCTGCACCATATCATCTTTTTTTATATGCATTGTGCGCATTTCCAAATCCTTATTGCAACTTTATAAAACTAACAGAGCGCTATATAACTTCAGGAGCCAGAGAAACTATTCTCATAAATCGCCTGGCCCTAAGCTCACGAGCCACCGGCCCAAATATCCTTGTTCCGACAGGCTCCAATTGCTCATTAATCAAGACAGCGGAATTTTCGTCAAATCTAAGGCAGGAACCATCATACCGGCCGATTTCCTTTTTCGTTCTCACAACGACTGCCTTCATAACATCCCCTTTTTTAACCTTGGAATTGGGAATAGCTTCTTTCACAGAGACAACTATTACGTCACCCACAGAGGCATATCTTCTTCTGGTTCCGCCCAAGACCTTTATACAAAATACTTTTTTGGCACCCGAGTTGTCCGCCACATTTAATATTGTCTGCATCTGTATCATAAATCACCCCGCAACATGTCCGTTATATACCAGCCAACAGGCATCTTTTCTCATTTCGCCCTTTCCAGTACTTCACGCACCCTCCATCTCTTTTCCTTACTGAACGGACGTGATTCGACAATTAACACATTATCGCCAATATTACACCCATTTTTCTCATCATGGGCCTTGTATTTAACATGCCTTCTCAGATACTTATGAAACTTGGGATGCTTGACAAGTCTTTCAGTTAAAACAATAACCGTCTTATCCATTTTATTGCTTACCACTACGCCCTGCATGGTTCTTCTGTTACCTCTTTCTGCCATAACTTACTTGCTATCCTCCTTTTCCACGAGAACCGTCTTTACACGAGCAATATCTTTCCTTGCCTGTTTCAAGGCAGAAGTGGAATCCAGCTGCCCCGCAGCATGTCTGAAACGGAGCTTAAAAAGTCCCTCTACAAAGTTTCTTTCTTTTTCTTTCAAATCCTCTGCATTGAGGTCTCTCATTTCTTTAATCTTCATCAAATATCTCCCGGGTAAGAAACTTTGTTGCCAGTGGAAGTTTGTGAGATGCCAATCTGCAAGCTTCTCGAGCCATCTCTTTTGAAACCCCCTCTATTTCATAAAGAACCCTGCCCGGCTTGACAACGGCAACCCACTCTTCAGGAGAACCTTTTCCTTTCCCCATACGGGTCTCTGCCGGTTTTTTCGTAACCGATTTATGGGGAAATATTCTAATCCAGATCTTTCCGCCACGTCTTATGTGACGGGTCATTGCGACACGAGCAGCCTCAATCTGCCTCGAAGTCACCCAGCCACATTCAGTAGCCTGAATACCGTACATGCCAAAATCAATCTTGGCAGCCCCCTTTGCTTTACCGGACATGCGGCCCTTTTGCAGTTTTCTATACTTTACTCTTTTTGGAGCTAACATAATTCAAACCCTAATATTG
>CAZGAK010000040.1:0-21636 GCA_964523565.1 uncultured Syntrophaceae bacterium
AGGAATATATTGGATATTTCGAGGATTAAAATTTGAGACTGACGCAGAAATTGGGTAAAAGGGGACGTTATGCAAAGGTCTCAAGGAGAAAATAATATGGTAGAAACCGGCGTAATCCATGGTCGTTTCCAGATACTCCATAATGATCATATAAAGTACCTTTTAGCAGGCAAAGCCAGATGCCAGCACCTCGTTGTGGGTATTACAAATCCTGATCCCACACTTACCAGAGAAGATCCGGCAGACCTTCAGCGCAGTTATCTTATAGCTAATCCTCTGAACTATTACGAGCGGTATACCATGGTTAAAAAAGCGCTGCGTGAGGCAGGTTTAGAATCGAACGATTTTTCTATTGTTCCTTTTCCCATTAACTTTCCCGAATTGTACAAATACTATGTACCCCTTGATGGCACCTTCTTCCTGACCATATACGATGATTGGGGAAGGCGGAAACTTGAACAGTTTCAGGCTATGGGGCTGAAAACGGAGTTACTTTGGGAAAGGCCCGTGCATGAAAAGGGGTTGAGCGGTACTGATATTCGCAGGCGGATCGTTTCAGGGGTAGCCTGGAAACACTTGATCCCTCCGAGTACCCATATGCTTCTGAGAAAATGGGGTGTTTTGAAGCGATTGCGAGAGCTCTATACATCCTGATTGTTACAGGCTTTATTCACAACAACTCCGTTTTTTGCGCAGATGCTGGCGCCAGCAGTGAAAAGGTACAAGGGACAAGGACAAAGGATCAAGGAAAAACCTTTAGCATTTAGCTCTCAGTCCTCATTGCTCATTGCTCCGCCCTTTGCGGCTTTGCCGCCTTAGTTCCTTAGTTGTAAAATTCTTGCAAAAATGGCAAAAGAATTTGGCTGTAACTTTGCAGGCTTGGAAACGTAGGGCAGGGCTTTAGCCATGCATAAAACCCAATGCAAGGCTAAAGCCTTGCCCTACATGCAAGAGGTCAGCACCTCTTTGGTTGCGGCTTTGCCGCCTTAGGTGTAAAGGATTTCGGATATATGGACAAAGGAAATATCGGAGTCCTTAAGACCCCTCAGAAAATATCCGATGGCCCTCGCGGTTTCCGGGAAAGGATGGCCAATTCCGATTGCGTGTCCATATTTGAGCGCATATTTTTTAAGCAGATGAAGCTGAAAAAGAATGGATAATTCATTACGAGAATTATCAAGGAATACGTTCCTGCGACCAGCGGTAATATTAAGTCTTCTGGCAGTCTTGTAGGCCTTGGAGTCATGTGAGGTCAGGCTGTCGATGAAAAAGAGATCGTTATTCTTGATTACCTTGAGAGTTTCATTTATCTCTTTCTGGCACTCCGTGAACCTTGAGCCCATATGATTATTAACACCAATTGCAAGGGGCACATCGGATATATTTTCTTCAATGATACTGGATATCTTCCATGGGTCATATCCTTCATAGAGGGCACCGGGACCCGGATCGAGGTGAGAGTTGTAAGGCTGCATGGGCTGATGCAGCATCACTTCGTGCCCATAACCATGAATTTCAACAGCCAGGGCTTGAGAATGTGTAAGCCGGGGTAAGATGGAAAAAGTAATGGGGATATCGAGTTCCAGAAACCACCTCGCACGGGCGAAGCTGTATCCAATATCATCGATAATCAGTGCTATGCGAGGCTGAAAAAAAGAACTCCCTCTATGTCCATCAAAGGCAAAAGCCTTTGAAAAACTGTTCATGCCAAGTAAACTTCCTGCAGCTAAGTAGGCACTTTTAAACAAGAAGCTTCTTCTGTTCATTTATTGTTCCTTTTTCAGCCATAGAGATACAGTGTATTGTCAAATATGCGATTATAAAATGGTTTGTTTTATAAACTGTCTAATTCGCTTGCGATGCATTACATAATATTAAGGAGCAATTTATATTGCTCATACAACATGTTGTGTTTGATGTCAAGAGTTAATACAACATGTTGATTAAATAATTTAATCATTAAGATAAGGATGACGTCTTCGTAAAAAGTCAAAAACTTGCCAAGGTATCATTCCCGCGAAAGAGGGAATCCAGTAATTACAAGCAGTTATGGATTCCAGATCAGGCCTGTCCTCGGCTCCGATCGGGGATCGGGAATGACAAAACGACAGAAATTCGGACTTTTTACGAAGACGTCAAGGATGAGAAAATAAAAAAACCTTCCCGTGGGGAAGGTTTTTTAAATGTAGTTTTTTACGTGGGGGATGATTCCCCATGTAAAATCTATCTGATGGAATTTACTCTTTAAAAATGGCACCTGTACTTGCTGACGTGACCATTTTGGCATATCTTGCGAGGTAGCCCGTCTTGATACTTGCCGGTCGGGGTTTAAAGGCCTTTTTCCTCCTGGCCAGTTCTTTTTTATCGACCCTCAAATCGATCTTTTTATTCGGGATGTCAATGGAAATTGTGTCTCCCTCTTTTATAAGACCGATAGGTCCTCCTTCAGCCGCTTCGGGAGATATGTGTCCTATGGCGGCTCCTCTCGTGCCCCCGCTGAATCTGCCGTCTGTTAAGAGAGCCACTGATTTATCAAGACCCATTCCCACGATGGCCGATGTGGGTGAAAGCATTTCCCGCATCCCGGGTCCCCCTTTTGGGCCTTCGTAACGGATTACAACGACATCACCGGGATGAATCTTGCCCCCTAAGATAGCCTCGATGGAATCTTCTTCAGAATCAAAGACACGGGCACGACCTTCATTCACCATCATGCCGGGCGATACGGCCGATTGTTTGATCACACCACCGTCGGGAGCGAGATTTCCCCTCAGTATGGCTATGCCGCCTTCTTTGCTGTAAGGATCTTCAATAGAGCGTATGACATCGCGGTTTTTAACCTTGACCCCTTTTAAGTTGTCACCTACCGTCTTTCCTGTAACTGTCAGGGAATCGAAATGAATGACGCCCAGTTTGCTGATTTCCTTTATTACGCTCTGAACACCACCCGCCTCGTCAAGGTCTTCGAGGTGGTGAGGGCCGGCGGGGCTGAGATAGCAGATATTTGCCGTTTTCCTGCTGATTTCATTAAACAGGTCAAGATCCAGCGTGATTCCCGCTTCATGGGCAATAGCGGGAATATGGAGGACCGTATTGGTGGAACAGCCGAGGGCCATATCTACGGCAATGGCATTTTTGAAGGCATCCAGTGTAGCAATATCTCTTGGCCGGATATCCTTCTTTACGAGATTCATGATCTGCATGCCCGCTTTTTTTGCCAGACGTCTGCGTGCGGCGTGGATAGCAGGAATCGTTCCGTTTCCCGGCAGACCGAGTCCGAGGGCTTCGGTTACGCAGTTCATGGAATTTGCCGTAAACATTCCGGAACATGAACCGCAGCCCGGGCAGGCACAATCCTCCAGTGCCTTCAATGTTTTTTGTGTCATTTTACCCGATTTTACTTCTCCAACTCCCTCGAAGACACTGATCAGGTCCACAGTTTTTCCATCGAGGGTGCCGGCCAGCATGGGACCCCCGCTGACGACAATTGTGGGGATATTCAAGCGAAGAGCCGCCATGAGCATTCCCGGTACGATCTTATCGCAGTTGGTGACCATTAACAGTCCATCAAAGGGGTGGGCCGTTGCCATGATCTCGATGGAATCGGCGATGAGTTCCCTGCTTGCCAGGGAATATTTCATTCCCGTATGGCCCATTGCAATGCCGTCACAGACCCCGATGACTGGAAATGTTACCGGCGTGCCCCCCGCCATTCGGATGCCTGCCTTGGCATCTTCCGTAATCACATTGAGGTGGACATGGCCGGGAATAATCTCGTTGGCTGAATTTACCACACCGATCATCGGCCGGGAAAGTTCCTCATCGGTATATCCCATGGCCTTGTAGAGCGATCTGTGAGGTGCCCGTTCCAACCCCTTTTTCATTAAGTCACTTCGCATTTTCCCCCCTTATTTTTTTCTCCGTTCCGGCCTGAGTGAGCGGAGTACTGCTCCGGTCTGCCACATCTCCATATTTTTCATTTCATCCAGTTCCTTGTTGAGTCTTTCTCTGTAATCGGGGGCACTGTTGGAATCGAGCACAATCTGAGTCTCTTTACCGGAGGCAACACGCTCATACAGCTCATCAAAGACGGGCGCAACGGCATCGCGAAATCTGCCTTTCCAGTCGAGGGCGCCCCGCTGGGCTGTAGTACTGCAGTTTGCATACATCCAGTCCATGCCATTTTCTCCGACCAGGCCGATCAGGCTCTGGGTCAGCTCTTCCACTGTTTCATTAAATGCTTCACTGGGGCTGTGACCATGTTTTCTTAAAACGTTGTACTGGGCTTCCATGATGCCGGCAAGACATCCCATGAGAACGCCTCGCTCTCCCGTAAGATCGCTATACACCTCATTTTGAAAGGTAGTGGGGAAAAGGTATCCCGATCCAATGGCAATACCCAGAGCGATTGCCCTTTCCCGGGCTCTTCCCGTATAGTCCTGAAAGACAGCCATGCTTGAGTTGATGCCGCTACCCGCCAGGAAGTTGGTTCTCACAGTACGACCTGAACCCTTTGGAGCAACGAGTATGACATCTACATTATCCGGCGGGATAACACCGGTCAGGTCTTTATACGTAATGGAAAAACCGTGGGAAAAATAGAGGGCATCTCCTTCTTTGAGATGGGATTTGATTGTCGGCCACATATCTTTCTGGCCTGCATCGGAGAGAAGGTACTCAATAACGGTTCCCCGTTCGGCGGCATCTTCTACAGGGAAAAGGGTTTCGCCCGGTACGAAGCCGTCGGCGACTGCTTTTTCCCATGATGCCCCTCCTTCACGCTGTCCCACAATAACTCTGATACCATTATCTTTCATATTAAGGGCCTGTCCCGGACCCTGGACACCGTATCCGAGGACGGCTACCGTTTCGTCTTTCAACACTTCCCGGGCCTTTTCAAGTGAGAATTCCTCGGAAGTGATAACTTCTTCCATGACGCCGCCAATCTCTATCTTTGCCATATTCCAACTCCTTTATTATTCCTGATTTTTAAAGGGCTACGATGCCTGATCTGCTCATATCTTCCATGCCAAGAGGTTCAAAGTGTTTCAAAGCCCGTTCAATTTCTTCCTCGGTTCCTGTTGCTTCAATCACACAGTAATCAGATTTCCTGGTGATTACCCTGCAATTGAGATCCTCTATCGCTTTTTCAACTTTGTTTTTATTCTTTTCTGTGAGTTTAAGACGGATCAGCGCCATTTCTCTTTGACCGAATTTTGTCTCTCGTACGTACGAAACCTGACGAACATCCACCAGTTTTTTCAGTTGATTCTGAATCTTCGTGACGGTTGCTGAATCACCTGTCGTGCCGATGTTGATTTTCGTAATATTGGGATCCATTGTGATATTTGCAGTAACGCTTTCAATATTAAAACCCCGTCCACTGAAGATACCAGCCACCCTGGCTAATACATCAGGTTTGTTGTCCACTATAAGCTTGATCATATGTTTTTTTACCTCCATATTTCCATTTCCTTTCTATTACACGAATTTGTGAATCTTTCATTTTCCCAGAGACATATCGCTTATGGGAGCGCCCGGGTTCACCATAGGATAGACACCCTCTTCAGGGTCAACTGCGAAGTCCATGAATACAGGACCTGGCGTATCCAATCCTTTTTTAAGAGTCGGTTCTACCTCGTCAGGTTTCATGGCCCTCAGGCCGACTGCCCCATATGCTTCAGCCAGCCTTACAAAATCCGGAACCTGGCTTATATTTGTATGGGAATATCTCTTTCCATAGAATAGTTCCTGCCACTGACGTACCATTCCAAGGAACCCATTGTTGAGAATAACGACCTTGACAGGAATATTGTAATTTACCACTGTGGCCAGCTCCTGGATGTTCATCTGTATGCTTCCATCCCCGGCAATGTCTACGACGGTTTTATCCGGCAAGGCAACCTGCGCTCCAATGGCGGCGGGGAAACCGTAACCCATTGTACCAAGACCTCCCGAAGTGAGGAAAGTGTTAGGATGATTGAATTTGTAAAATTGAGCCGCCCACATCTGGTTTTGTCCAACTTCAGTGGTTATAATAGCTTCACCTTTTGTAAGTTTATACAATGTCTCGATGACATACTGTGGCTTAATGTTTTCGCCCGTAGAATATGACAGGGGAGCAAATTCTTTCCAGTCGTCTATTTGATCAAGCCAGGCCTTTCGCTCTTTTTCAGGGGTGGTGAAGTGGTTCTGCTCCAGCATCTTATTCAATTGCCGGAGCGTGGATTTGCTGTCACTGACGATCGGTAAATCGACAAGAACATTCTTGTTGATGGATGCCGCATCAATGTCAATGTGAATGATCTTTGCATTTGAAGCAAAGGCATCTATTTTGCCTGTTACACGATCGTCGAAACGGGCGCCGATTGTAATTAAAAGATCGCAATCGGTTACTGCCATATTCGCATAATATGTGCCATGCATGCCTAGCATACCGAGTGATAACGGATCCGTTCCGGGGAAAGCGCCGATACCCATCAGTGTGTGGGTTACCGGAATTCGGACTTTATTGACGAAATCCCTCAATTCATCCGATGCCCTTCCAAGGATTACGCCGCCTCCCACCATGATAACCGGTTTTTTTGCTTCCTTGATCATATCCAGAACATGATTTAATGCTTCAACGTCCGGAACATACATAGTATCGGGAGAACCTGGTTTTAAAGGAGCGGATTCTGTGTATTCCGTTTCCGCCTGCATGACATCTTTTGGCAGATCGACCAGTACAGGTCCCGGCCGTCCTGATTCGGCAATATAAAAGGCATCTTTGACCGTTCTCGCAAGGTCTTCAACCTTTCTGACTATGAAATTGTGTTTGGTGCAGGGCCTTGTGATACCCGTAATATCGGCTTCCTGAAAGGCGTCGGATCCGATAAATGCAGTGGGGACCTGGCCGGTAAATACAACTATGGGAATAGAATCCATATATGCCGTTGCGATTCCCGTTACGGTGTTTGTGGCTCCCGGTCCAGAAGTAACGAGACAGACACCTACTTTGCCCGATGCTCTCGCGTATCCATCGGCGGCGTGTGCCGCGGCCTGCTCATGACGAACAAGGATGTGTTTGAGCTTGCCTTTATGGAGTTCGTCATAAATATCCAGGACGGCGCCGCCGGGATAACCGAATATCGTGTCGACACCCTCATCCAGTAATGATCTGATTAAAATTTGTGCTCCCTTTAACTTCACCTACACACCTCCTGTTTATCAATTAATTATTAATTTTTACCGGTAATTAAATTTCACCAAAAAAAAACCGTTACCTGCGCTGGTAACGGTTTTTCAATTGTATGTCTAATAAGGGTTACACCATCACCAAGCCTCCGTATGGAAGGGGATAATTATGTTAATTATTACAATAATGCTCTCAATGCTGGTGATGGTGATTTTCATCGCTTCTTCCTTTTTCCCTTGGCGAATATAAAACTAGTAACAAGTCCGGTCTATATTGTCAAGAAGATATTTTGAGACTGTCATTTTGTATGTGGCTTTTATGTCTCATTATTATTTTTTTGTTGTAATGCTATGAGTCCTGTCCTTGCGATTTCTTCGATACCAAGTGGTTTAAGGTAATTTAAAATCGTTTCTGTTTCATCTTTATCACCGACGATCTCAAGAATACAGTAATCCGATTTCATGAAAATCACCTTGCATCCGAACATGTCGATAGCTCGCATAACTTCGGATCTGACTTTCTTTTTCAGGTTAATACCAATCAGCATCATTTCTCTTTGCACAGATTTCGTCGGCTTCAGTTCAGTAACCTCAATTACATCTACTAACTTGTCCAGCTGTTTTTTTGTTTTCTCCGTGAAAACAAAGTCTGCTTTGCTGACCAGTGTAATACGTGAAACCTCAGGATCAGTTGTTTCTGCCACACATAGGCTTTCTATGTTGTAACCGAGCCTGCCGAAGACTCCGGACACACGAGATAATACGCCGGGCTTATTACTGACCAAAATTGAAATTATGTGTTCTTCACCTTCCATTTTCATACCTTTCTAATATTAATTTTTCTAACTGCCATACTGATTTGGACGTTACAAAACATGAAAGTCCACTTTTCATTGCAAAAGACTACTGACCACTAACAACTTTCATTAATCCGATCTTCCGTAGATCATTTCCATATTTGATCGGCCTGGTGGTATAATAGGAAACACATAGTTTTCCGGATCGACCATGACTTCTAAAAGGAAAGGTCCTTCGCTTTTAGACATCTTTTCAATACCGGCCTCGGGGCTGTCGACCAGAACCCGATCCGCCTGGATTCCGAAACCCCTGGCTATTGCCGTTATATCAGCCCCATTCCCCAGTTCACAGCAACTGAGGCGATTTTTAAAAAAAAGATCCTGCATCTGGCGTATCATTCCCAGATAACCATTATTGAACACGACAATTTTGATCGGGATGTTGTAATAACTTATTGTCGCCAGTTCCTGAATATTCATGAAAAAACCGCCGTCTCCTGAAAATGCTATCACTTCATGGCTCGGTGTCCCCATTTTTGCGCCTATGGCTGCGGGAACACTGAATCCCATGGTGCCCAGCCCACCGCTTGTGAGCAGGCCACGGGGAGTCTTTGTCTTCCAGCTGCGGACTGCCCATATCTGATTTAATCCCACATCGGTTACCGCGGTTGTCGCCTCCGGCATGGCCTCCTGCACCATGTTAATAAAGTTTCCCGGTTGACCGCATCCGTTGAAAGAATTCTTTTTTTCCGTTTGCTCTTTTTCTTTTCTTATTCGATCAAGCCACTCGAATCTATCTTTTCTTTCTAACAAGGGAATCAGCCTGCTTAGAGCTTCCCGAACATCACTAATTAACGACAGGTCTGCCTTTATGTTTTTGCCTATGGAAGTGGGATCTATATCGATCTGAGCTATGGTGGCAAGGGGAGCGAACTCTTCCACATTTGATGTACTGCGATCGCTGAAGCGTGTTCCTACTGCGAGAATAAAATCTGACTGATGTATGACGCGGTTTGAGACTTCAAACCCATGTGTACCTATGAAACCGAGGTTATAACCATTCGCGGCATGAACAGATCCGATACCCATCATTGTATTAACGAATGGAATTTGAACTTTCTCTATCAGCTCAGTCATCTCGGTGCAGGCATTACCCAGTTTTACGCCTCCGCCTATAATAATGACCGGTCTTTCCGCTCGATTTAATGCCATGGCTATTTTTTCCAATTGATCCTGATCGTCTTCGGCACCGTTATTTTGCTTTTTTACAGCATAAATATCCCTTTCGTCCTCGCATCTGCACTTAGCGGCCAGGACATCTCTGGGGAGATCTACGAGTACAGGTCCTGGCCTCCCGCTTCTTGCCAGAGCAAATGCCTGTTTCAGGGTAGACCTCATGTCTCTTTCATTCCTCACAAGAAAACTGTGCTTTGTTATAGGCATTGTAATGCCGATTATATCAGTTTCCTGAAAGGCGTCACTTCCTAAAAAATTGGTAGGTACCTGACCGGTAAGGGCAACCAGTGGGGTCGAGTCCATGAAAGCGGTTGCTATGCCGGTCACAAGATTGGTGGCCCCGGGACCTGAGGTTGAAAGGCAGACTCCCACCTTGCCTGTAACCCTGGCATAGCCGTCCGCGGCATGGGCAGCTGCCTGTTCATGCCTCATCAGGTAATGGCTTATCGGGTTTTTAAGCAGACCATCGTTAATAGGTAGAGTGTTAGCCCCCGGGTACCCAAAGATGATCTCTACGCCTTCCTCTTCCAAAGTTTGTAAAAGTATTTCAGCACCTGTCTTTTCCATTTTTCTCCTCACTAAATTTTGTTTGTATTAAAATAAAAAAAGCCGCAAACTTTCACGAGATGCGGCTTTTTAAGCACAAAAAAAGCCGCGGGCTAAGGGGCCCGCGGCTCGTTGTTCATTCAATTCGTCAGAATGGCCGAGCGGCGGTCCCCATAACTACTACTACGAGTACGTTTACAACGCTAACTACCACGGCCAATAAATTGCTTTTCCTGAACTGCTGAATCATTGATAATCCTTCTGTATCAAAGTTGTCATTCACTTTATATAAAAATTTTCTTTTGTCAAGCTAAAAAATTCATTTCAAAAGTATATGTTGACAAATATTTTGAAAAGGGAAAAAATGAGGTGTTCGATAAGATACTGAAAGAGGCCAAAAAAATGAGAAAAAAAATAATCCAATCCGATCCATCTGTAATGATGGGTAAGCCTGTTATTGCAGGAACACGTGTTCCCGTGGAGATAATTTTGGAGAAACTGGCAGCAGGCGAAACAATTGAACAAATATTGGAGGCTCATCCACGGTTGACACGTGAGGGTATCCATGCAGCTCTCTCATTTGCTGCTGAAGTACTTCGCGCGGATGTGGTTTATCCTGTAGATGAGGCTATTTAATGACATTTGTAGTGGACGAGAGCGTTGACCGTCAGATTGTAGATTGTCTTTGTGCCGATGGCTATGAAGTGTTCTATATTGCCGAGATGAAGCCTGGAATTTCCGATGACGAAGTGCTTTCTCTGGCAAATAGAAAAGGTTCCCTGTTGGTTACGGCAGATAAGGATTTTGGAGAGTTGGTCTTTCGCCAGCATCGGATTTCAGCAGGAGTTTTGCTCATTCGACTGGCAGGATTATTGCCGGCTGAAAAGGCGAAGATGGTGGCGTCTGCTGGGGTTATAATGGGGTCGGACCAAGACAACTAATTGGAATAATGTATAAATGTGTTAAGAAAAGGCCATATTTTGCCCTTAGGACCGCTATTTTAGGTCCAAAAGAGTGGTTCTAAGGTTTTACAAAGGAAGTCTCTGGGGAATCATGGCCCGAAGGAAACTGAAGGTCACACCTCAAAAATTAAATACTCGGTCTAAGAATTTTTTTGGTCTAAATACTGAATATTTAATATGTGACCCTCTCTATCTCTCACCCCGGGTTTGCCCTTACCCTATCACTTCCGAAACATGTCGGAGTGTGTTCCAGTACGTTCGAATATGACGCGGCCTTCCTCCGTCTTGTAAATGAGAAGCCAGTCGGACTCAATATGGCACTCCCTTCGTCCCTGCCAGTTACCAATCAGTTTGTGGTTTCGGTGCAGAGGATCCAGTGGTTCTTCCGCGACCAGCGAGCGCATGATTATCTTAAGCTTCTCGAGATTTTTTTCACGCTCCTCAATCCGTTTGACGTCTTTCTCAAAATGCCGTGTGTATACTGGAGTGAGCATCAGATACCAAGCTTTCTGAACATGTCGTCGGCGTCTTCGCAAGCGACCAGGTTACGTCCAGCATCGGTATTGTTGAACGTCCGACGCGTGATCTCATTAGGGATGGCAACTTCAAAAGGCAGCCCGTCTCGCAACTCTACCTGCTTGTAAAAGAGCCTGATCGCTTGGGTTGTGGTCAATCCAAGTTTGCGGAATACATGCTCCGCCTTGTCCTTCAGATCGGGTTCTATCCGGGCGCGTATCATTGCTGTCTTGCTCATGATTCACCTCCATTTATATTTCCCTGTAGCACAAACGAGGTACATTTTCAATGGGAAAGCCGGGGTTACTTCTCCATTCTCGACAAACATGATCAAATAAAATTAAAAAAACCAAAATCAGCTTCATAGAAACAGAGTCGGGAAAGAAAAAACTTTGGCAAGAAATATAAAAATGTATTTTTGTCAGAAATGTACAGGCGAAAGATTGAAAAAATTGAAAAGAAAGTGAAACTGTCAAGAATGAAGATTTGCCCCCTATCTTTCCTTGACCGTGATTTAGGTACGTGATATACAGACCCTAATTCTGATCAACCATAATTGGAGGCAACTTTATGAAAACCCTGTCGCTGTCAGAGGCAAAGATGAAACTCAGCGCCCTCATCGAAAGTCTTTCCACCACTGACGATGAGATTATGATAACAAAAAATGGCCGGCCTGCGGCTGTGCTCATAAGTCCTTTTGAGTACGAAAGCTGGATTGAAACCACGGCAGTACAGTCTGATACTGAGCTTATGGACGAGATCAAGAAGGGACTTGCACAGCTCAAAAAGAAAAAGGCAAAACTCTATACCCTCGAAGAACTGTGAGACAAAGTTACTACAAGCTCAGAATTCCGGACGATGTTGTTGCCCTTATTCGCACCCTCCATCCCGATCTGAAGCGAAAAGTCAAAGCTTCTCTTCAAACCATCCTGTCGGATCCGGGGACGGGAAAATCATTGCGGACCGATCTTGCAGGGCTCCGTAGCTTCCGGGTCGGTCGATTCAGGATAATCTACAGGATCACAAAAAGAGAAATCCATCTCGTTGCCATTGGTCCGCGAACCAGAATTTATGAAGATACATATCGAATCATCAGCAGGCAAAAGTAGCCGGAATTCGAGGGACGGCATGATTAATTGAAGATCTGCATGAAATGTTTCTATGAATCGGGGGACAGCGGTAAGGATTAAAAAAGGAGGGAAAATTCCAGAGGAAACAGGCACAAAAGTATTTGCTGATTTATCAACAAAAAAGAGATGGGAGAAAAATATA
Source organism: uncultured Syntrophaceae bacterium (assembly GCA_964523565.1). Lineage (GTDB taxonomy): Bacteria > Desulfobacterota > Syntrophia > Syntrophales > UBA6807 > CAZGAK01. The sequence continues at coordinate 12,506 of CAZGAK010000040.1, forward strand.
CAGAGATTGATCGAAGCAATAATTAAATAAGTCGCGCGTCTTATTCCGGAAAGTTCGGTTTGTATTGCTCGTCCAGATCGTATTCAAAAAATCCCTTCTTGCTCTCATCGCTTTCGTCAGGTGTGTATTCGATAGGTGCTGTTCCCTCGAGGAAACACGCAAAAATGGACTTTTTGGAACCGGGCCGTGCCAGCAGCCCCGTTTTCGGATCTATCTTTGCAAATACAACGCCTTCCGGTGGAGAAAAGAATTCAACTGGTTTCCCTTTCAATGCGTTCTCCATGAAATAGAGGAAGATAGGACTGGCCGTTCTTGAGCCGGTTTCATGTTTTCCAAGGGGCTGCAAATTGTCAAAGCCGACCCAGGTGCCGGTTACAAGTGATGGTGTAAATCCTATGAACCATGCATCGTTGAGATCATTTGTCGTTCCTGTTTTTCCCGCCACCGGTCTGCCAAGGGCCCTCACCCGCCTGCCTGTGCCGTGCTGAACGACTTCCTGAAGCAGGTGGGCAGTTATGTATGCAATACGGGGATCTATAACCTGTTCTACTTCAGGTTCATTTTCTTCAAACACATGGTTCGTTCTGTCAACAATCTTTCTTATGAAGTACGGTTTTGCTTTCTTTCCATTGTTAGCAAGAACGCCATAGGCCCTCACCATTTCTTCAAGTGTCACCCCGGATGAGCCCAGCGCCATGGAAAGATCTCTTGCAACAGGAGATGTAATCCCCATGTTTGCGGCGTAGTCGGCAGCGTAATTTATACCAATATCCTTTAAAACCTTTATGGTTACGAGATTTCTTGATTTGACAAGGGCGGTTCTCAAGGTTGTGGGGCCGTAAAATTTTTCCTCATAGTTACGCGGTTTCCAAGTGCTGTCTTTCAACGTATCCTTAAATATGATAGGTGTATCCATTATGATCGTGGCAGGTGTCATTCCCTTGTCGAAAGCTGCAGCATAGATAAATGGTTTAAAGGAGGATCCTGGCTGCCTTCTTGATTGTGTTGCCCTGTTGAATTCACTTTTCTTGTAGTCCCTTCCTCCGACCATGGCTTTTATCTGGCCTGTTTTCACATTCATACAGAGCAGGGAGCCCTGAGCGACTGGTTCCTGTTCCAGAGCCAGTTTGAATTCTGTTTTGGTCTTCATGTCCACATTCAAAATTTTTACTTTTACAACATCACCAATATTAAGGACATCTGCGGGGTCTTCGACTTTAACGGTATTGTAGGCAACATCAGGATCGGGTGTCCGTGCCCATGACATATCGCTCAGAGACATGGCGCCATTGTATTGGCCTATCCGTAGTCGTACCACCTTTTCCTTGCTGTCAATATCCACCACCAGAGCCTGTACGATCCGACCTTTTCCAAGTCGTTCATCCTTCGGGCTGTTATCCATCTTTTCCAGGAAGGAATCGAATTCTTCTTTTGGGATTCTTTGCAGTGCCCCTCTGTATCCCTGCCGCTTATCCAGTTCTCTAAGACCTCTTTTTACGGCTTCCGTGGCCGCCTTTTGCATTGCCACGTTCAAAGTAGTGTAAACCTCCAGTCCTTCTTTATAAAGCACTTCACTCCCGTAACCGGATTGAATATACCTGCGAACATTTTCGGTAAAATAAGGGGCTATTTTTTCTTTATCTGAAGACGATTTTAACTCGATGGGTGTTTCCAGTGCGGCGATTTTTTCTTCTTCTGTTATATATCCGTCCTCGGCCATCCTGTTTAATACATAAACCTGTCTCATGCGGGCTCGATTCGGATGAAAGTAGGGAGAGTATCTGCTGGGCGCTTTGGGCAGCCCCGCTAAAAGGGCTGTCTCAGACAGGGTCAGCTCCACGGCACTTTTCCCAAAATACTTCTGCGCTGCCGCCTCCAATCCGTATGTTCCATGGCCCAGATATATTTGATTCAGGTAGAGATTAAGGATTTCATATTTTTTGAGATATTTATCTATTTTGTAAGCAAGAATTGCTTCTTTCAGCTTTCTCAAGTAACTCTTTTCAGGGGTCAGGAAAAGGGATTTTGCCACTTGCTGGGTTATCGTGCTTCCCCCCTGTACGATTGTTCCGGCCTCCAGGTTTTTCAGGAAAGCTCTGGCGATACCTTGAAGATCCAACCCGCTATGATGAAAAAATCGTGCATCTTCGGCGGCTACAAATGCCTGGGTAACAAACTTGGGTACATCCGTAATCTTGATTACCTTTCTGTCTTCCAGGTAAAACTCATCTATCAATTCATCGTTATCGGCATAAACTCTGGTGATGATACTGGGACGGTAGTCCTTAAGGGATGCAATACTGGGCAACTCTCTCGTGAGGTAATAAAAAAAGCCGGCTCCGGCCGCGGCCCCGACGAGGAAAATGATAAGTAGCGCCACGAAGATTTTTCTAATAAAGCTACCTTTTTTGACTTTTCTTTTCTTTATGTTTTTTGAAGAATCTTTGTCATTATCCATCATGCTTCGTATTCTGACACCTCTTCTTCCTCTTCAGATGCCTTTTTTTCTCCCAGTTTTACCACCCAGACACTGACTTCGTAAAGAAGCATGAGAGGCAAAGCCATCAGCACCTGGGTTACAACATCCGGGGGAGTAAATAATGCGGCAGTAATGAATATCAGTAATATGGCGTATTTCCTCTTGGTTTTCAAAGTCTTGGAATTTACCAGACCTATCCGGGAAAGGAAAAACATAAATATGGGAAGCTCAAAAATGATTCCAAATGCCAGAAGGAGTTTAAAAGAGAAGGACAAATACTCCTTTATTGAAAGCATGGGTTTGATAAAATCTGTGCCGAAGGCGAGAAAGAATTTAAAACCAAAGGGGAAGACAACATAGTATGCAAATGATGAGCCTCCCAGAAAGAATATGGTAGAAAAAAGCACAAACGGGAAGACATATTTTTTCTCTGATTTATAAAGGCCGGGAGATATAAACTTCCATATTTGATACAGGATATACGGGCTTGCAAAGAAAATGGCTCCGAAAAAAGACACCTTGAGATAAGTGAAGAAAGCCTCGGGGAGCCCGGTAAATATCATCGAACTGCTCTCCGGCATAGCAACGACAAGAGGTATTGTGAGAACTTCAAACAGCTTTTCCTTGAAGAAGTAGCATGCGACGAAGAGGATCCCCACTACTGTGATAACACGCATTAATCTACTTCTCATCTCTTCCAGATGGGAGGTAAAGGGCATTTTTTCATCTGTAGCAGGATTATTCATAGGTAAAACGATTCACTCGTAACGGCAGTGTGTTGAAATGAATACGAGAAGTGAATGAAAAGTCACTTCTCATCATCATCCTTCTTGTCGGTGGAGTCTGACTTTTCTTCTTTCGTGCCGAACAGAATAGAATCCTTAATTTCTTTTGCTTCATCTCTGATGTCGTTAACATTCAGAGATTCCTTAACGTCATCTGTGGCGCGGCGAAACTCGGCAAGACCTTTGCCCAAAGACCTGGCAAGATCGGGGAGTTTCTTGGGACCAATGATGATCAATGCTACCACAAGGATAACTATCAGTTCGGGCATCCCGATACCAAACATATCAACACCTGTTATTAAAAAAGTAGACCGGTAATATATATATAGTTTTCAGTGATTGTCAATGTATTTTCATGATTTGCAATTAACGGGAGGGTGTGTTAAAAAATACTGTTCTTTGTTCATCGAAGGTCTATTCAACCGTTAACCCTTTAACGATATGGAGTGTAAAAATGTTGAAAAAAACCGGTATTGTAAAAGATGAGAAGTATCTGAAACACGAAACAGGGCGTTTTCACCCGGAATCACCCGAAAGGCTGGAAGCGATTTATGATATGCTTGAATCTCCGGACATGAAGGGAAAATTCGTTCAGATCGAACCCCGGTATTCAACGCATGAAGAGATCGGCATGATCCATAGTCAGTCGTATATTGAAATGGTTGCCAAAACGGCAGGCAAGAAACGTACATCCCTCGATCCCGATACGGAGACCTCGCCGGAATCCTACGATGTGGCCAAATTGGCTGTAGGAGGCTTATTGAATGCCATTGACAGCGTAGTGAACGGTGATGTCGACAACGCTGTTGCCTTCATAAGACCCCCCGGACACCATGCCGAGACAAGCAGGGCGGCCGGATTCTGTATTTTTAATAATGTTGCCATTGGTGCGCTGCATGCCATAAAAAAACATGGTATGAAAAGAATCCTTATTGTTGATTGGGATCTTCATCACGGAAACGGCACACAAAACTCTTTTTATGAAGATTCAAGAATACTGTATTTTTCGACTCATCAGTCTCCATTTTACCCCGGCACAGGCAGACTTAATGAGATAGGCAGTAAGGAGGGGTTAGGATACACCGTCAATGTTCCCCTGGGGCAGGGACCTGGAGATGCCGAATATTTAAAAATCTTCAGAAAGGTCCTTAAACCGGTGGCTCATGCGTTCAACCCCGACATAGTTATGCTTTCCGCGGGATTTGATATATATTTCGGGGATCCCCTGGGCGGAATGAAAGTTACACCTTCCGGTTTTGCGAATCTGACCCGGGTTCTCTTAAATATTGCCGATGAGTGTTCGGGCGGAAAGTTTCTCATAACCCTCGAAGGCGGTTATGATGTAAAGGGCCAAAGCGAGTCGGCGAAAGCTGTGTTGAACGAAATGAGAGGGGAAACCTGTAAAACCGACGAAAATCTGGATGAAACAGAGTCAAAGGCAGACAGCTCTATCGACAAAATAATCGAGAACGTTATTAATCAGATCGAAGGGGTCTGGCCGGTGTTCTAGAGGAGGAAGAATTGAAAATAACAAGAGAAGAAGTTGACTATGTGTCACATTTAGCCCGGCTTAACTTAAGAGAAGAGGAAAAAGGGAAATTTACATCTCAGCTTAATGATATATTGCTATATATGGAAATGCTGAACAAAGTTGACACATCAGATGTTAAACCAATGACGCACGCAATTTCACTTAGCAACGCCTTCAGAGATGATGTTGTCAAGGAGTCTATAGGTAATGAGATGGCTCTGGCCAATGCGCCTGATGACATGGGGGACTACTTCAGAGTTCCCAAAGTAATAGAGTAGAGGTAAAAATGGAGCTTAACCAGTTAACAATTCATGAATTAAGGAAAAAATTAAAGGAGGGTGAAACAACCTCCGTTGAAATTACCGAGTCGGTGTTTAATAGAATAGGCGCCGTTGAAGATAAAATCCACTCCTTTATTACTATCATGAAGGATTCGGCCTTTGAAGAAGCACAAAAGGCGGACAGGGCTATACAGGAAGGTAATACTGGCTTGCTGACAGGCATCCCCATTGCCTTAAAGGATATTATGTGTACCAGGGGTGTACGTACAACCTGTGGATCCCATATCCTTGAGAATTTTATTCCTCCCTACGATTCCACGGTGGTAAAAAAGTTGAGGAAGGCGGGGGCCGTCTTCGTGGGAAAAACGAATATGGACGAATTCGCCATGGGGTCTTCGACAGAAACCTCCTATTTCGGGATTACAAGAAATCCATGGGATCTGGAAAGAATACCAGGTGGTTCCAGCGGTGGCTCGGCTACTGCCGTTGTTGCTGATCAGTGTATCGCTTCCCTTGGCTCGGATACGGGTGGGTCCATACGTCAGCCCGCCGCTCTGTGCGGTGTTGTGGGAATGAAACCAACCTACGGAAGAGTATCCCGTTTCGGATTGGTTGCCTTTGCATCCTCTCTGGATCAGATCGGACCTTTAAGCAAGGATGTGGAAGACTGTGCCATTATGATGAATGCAATTGCCGGATACGATCCGAATGATTCGACGTCGGTTCCTGCAGACGTTCCGGATTACACGAAGTATGTTTCAAGGGGTATAGAAGGCTGGACCATAGGAATACCGAAGGAATACTTCATAGAAGGCATTGACCCCGAGGTTTTGGCTGCCGTGGAGGTTGCAATTAAACAAGTAGAAAAAATGGGAGGTAAAACTGTTGAAATTTCACTTCCCCACACGGAGTATTGTGTTGCCGTCTATTACGTTATTGCTCCCTCGGAAGCGAGTTCGAATCTTGCTCGGTACGACGGGGTAAGATACGGATTCAGATCAAAAGAGGGCAGGGACCTCCTGGAAATGTATAAAATGAGCCGTGCTGCCGGCTTCGGAGATGAGGTAAAGAGAAGGATCATGATCGGAACCCACTCCCTCTCTTCCGGATATTACGATGCCTATTATAAAAAGGCATCACAGGTGCGGGCTTTGATGAGAGACGATTTTGATGAGGCCTTCAAAACGTGTGATGTTATTTTGACCCCCGCCACACCAACACCGGCCTTCCATGTTGGTGAAAAGATGGATGACCCGCTTCAGATGTACCTTTGCGACATGTTTACATTATCAGCTAACCTGGCTGGTATCCCCGGGATTTCAGTTCCATGCGGCTATACAAAGGGTGGCCTTCCTATTGGTTTACAGTTCCTGGCAAAACACTTTGAAGAAGAAAAGCTTATTCAAATCGCTTCCGCATATGAGAAGAATTCAAAAATTGAAAAAAGGAGACCTGAGCTATAATGGAATACGAACCGGTTATAGGGCTTGAGGTTCACGCCCAGCTCCTTACAAAAACAAAGATATTCTGCGGTTGTTCAACGAAGTTTGGAGCCGCTCCAAACAGCAATACCTGTCCGATTTGCCTTGGTATGCCCGGTGTACTCCCGGTGATGAATAAAAAGGTTGTGGAATATACCATTAAGATGGCCATGGCGATCCATTGCAGGATAAACAGGGAAAACAGCTTTGCAAGAAAAAACTACTTCTATCCTGATCTGCCGAAGGGTTATCAAATATCCCAGTACGCCTATCCCCTTGCAGAAGGGGGATATGTGGACGTGGAGATCAATGGGGGGAAGAAAAGAATAGGTATTACAAGAATTCACATGGAGGAAGATGCCGGAAAACTTATCCATGATGAAAATCAGCCCTCCAGTTATGTGGATCTGAACCGGGCGGGGGTACCCCTGATCGAAATTGTCAGTGAACCCGATATGAGAAGCTCGGAGGAAGGAGTTGGATATTTGCGGAGGCTCCATGAGATTCTCGTCTATCTGGAAATTTGTGACGGTAATATGGAGGAGGGAAGCTTTCGTTGCGATGCCAACATTTCTCTGAGGCCAAAGGGGGAGGAGGAATTCGGAATAAGGACTGAATTGAAAAATATGAATTCCTTCAGAAATGTCCAGCGAGCTCTCGAATACGAAATCAAAAGGCAGCAGTATGTCCTGGAAAGCGGCGGGAAAGTGATACAGGAGACCAGACTGTGGGACGATTCCCAGGGTGTTACTCATCCCATGAGGAGTAAAGAAGAAGCGCATGACTATCGTTATTTCCCCGATCCTGACCTTGTCCCTCTTGTGATCTCGGAAGAATGGATAGAAGAGGTAAGAAAAACAATTCCTGAGCTTCCCTTGAGTAAGAGGGAACGTTTTGTAGAAGAGTATGATATTCCTCCTTATGATGCCGGTGTGTTGGCGGCAAGCCGTGATATTGCTGATTTTTATGAAGAAACGGTGAAACATTCGGGCAAACCCAAGATAGCAAGTAACTGGATTATGGGTGATATTTTAGGACATCTAAAAGAGGACAAAAAAGATATAAAAGACAGTCCTGTTACACCTGAAGCGCTGGCAAAAATGATCAATCTCATAGAAGATGGTACGATTAGCGGAAAGATTGCCAAGGAAGTTTTCGAGGAGATGTGGAAAACCGGGAAGCAGCCGAAAGAAATTATAGAAGAAAAAGGACTGGTACAGATCACCGATACCGGTGCGCTGGAGACGGCTATAGGGAAAATCCTGGAAGCCAATCCAGCTCAGCTGGAACAATATAAGCAGGGAAAGGAAAAAGTGTTCGGATATTTTGTTGGCCAGGTGATGAAGGCAACAAAAGGAAAGGCCAATCCGAAACTTGTCAATGAAATTCTAAGAAAGAAGCTTTCTGAATCATGATAAGAACAATCTACTGGGAAGATGATGCCATTGTCATGATCGACCAGAAGGCCCTCCCTCACGCGGAAAAACATCTAACCTGCCGAAACTACCGGGAAGTCATCACTGCCATCAATAACATGACAATCAGGGGTGCCCCTGCCATAGGGGTTGCTGCAGCCATGGGTATTGCCCTCGGTGTACTGAATCTTCCTGCAAAATCCCGGGGTGAAGGCCTGCAGGATGATTTTTACAGGATTTGCGATGAGTTTTCTAAAACCCGTCCGACTGCAGTAAACCTTTTCTGGGCCATAGAGAGGATGAAGGCATGTTTTAAAAATGCCCCGAAGTCCGATGCGAATTATATTAAAAACACCCTGGTAAAAGAAGCGATTCGTATATGTGAGGAAGATATAGCCATAAACAGGCAGATAGGGATACATGGCAGAAAGCTGATCAAAAGCGGAGATAACATACTTACCCACTGTAATGCCGGTGCACTTGCAACAGGCGGCTACGGCACGGCTTTAGGGGTCATTCGTGCTGCCCGTGAGGAGGGTAAGGAACTTCATGTATTTGTGGATGAAACCAGGCCTGTTCTCCAGGGGGCAAGACTGACAGCCTGGGAAATGGAAAAAGAAAATATTCCTGCCACATTGATAACGGACAATATGGCCGGATTTGTCATGAAACAGGGGAAAGTTAATCTGGTCATCGTGGGTGCGGATCGTATTGCTTCCAACGGCGATGTAGCCAATAAGATAGGCACTTACTCAGTTGCCGTTCTGGCTCGTGAGAACGATATTCCTTTTTATGTAGCCGCTCCTTTATCAACGATCGATATGGCGATAAAAGGTGGTGAAGAGATTCCTATTGAAGAGCGAGATGAAGCTGAGGTTACGAATTTCCATGGTGTGAGAACGGCGCCGGAGGGAGTGGCAGTTTATAACCCTGCCTTTGATGTGACCCCGAACCGGTACATATCGGCCATCATTACCGAGGAGGGAATTGCCACGGCACCCTTTGAAGAGGAAATCAGAAAACTTTTCAGCAAACAACGTATTAATAAACAATAAAAAGACAATCACGAAAGCACGAAATTAAGAAAATTTAAAAGCATTGATTTTTTATGAAATATTAAAACTTGAATACCCCGTTTTGTAAACGGGGATGAAAAGTT
>CAZGAK010000041.1:0-21597 GCA_964523565.1 uncultured Syntrophaceae bacterium
CTTCCCATGATGTTTGCATTTGCTCCATCATTCTTGCTTTCATCTTGTTTTCAAGCTTTTCGTCCCTTGCCATTTCGGCAAACGTATCAGAGAATTCCAGATTGACTTCCGAACCTGCCAGTTTCATGACAGCCATACGATGTTCAATTCTTCCCTGCAAATTCAAATAAGAGTTTATATTATTTGACGGCCAGAAATTGATTCCGAATATTTTGCTGTTTGGAGAACCAAGCCTGTCAATGCGCCCCATTCTCTGGATAACTCTTACAGGATTCCAATGTATGTCGTAATTAATAACCATATCGGCATCCTGCAGGTTTTGTCCTTCACTTAAAACATCGGTAGCAATCAAAATATCGATAGGTTTCTGGATTTGCTTATAGGTTTTCTCATCGTTCTGGTAAATCCAGTTTATCCATTCTTCAAAAGCTTCTTTCTCGGAAATACCTTTAGAGCTTGGTTCAAAGTCCCACTCTTTTTCTTTAAATAATTTGGTAAAAGGAGTAAATCGCTCCAGGATCGGCTCAAAATTCTTTGTTTCCGAGTCCGAATCGTCAGTTCTGGAACCAGTTCCACTGACAAGAGCTATTCTGCTGAACCCCCGTGCTTTAAGCTGGTCGAAAAGATATTGCGCGGTATCTTTGTAAACAGTAAAGATCACAACCTTTTGATTGTTTTTATTGGCGCCTGACCTTCGCTTTTCGTTTATCTTCTCGATGAGTACTTCCAGCTTATCATCAGCACTTTTGAAATTATTCGGCCTTATGGTTTCCTTCGCTAATTCCCTTTCAAAGCGTTGCATGTTCGTGAAAAGGTCATTAAGTGCATCAATATCTTCTTTCAGGTCTTTTTTGTATTTGTTTAATTTGCCGGCAGCATCAATCTCTGAAATATTTATTTTACGTTTCTTGCCGAGGGTCAGTTCGGTTATCTCATCTTCTAAATCATCTTCCTCAAATAATAATATCTCCGAACCATTCTCCACGGAACTCTCTTTTTTCGCTTCCTGATAATCTTTGATTTTATCCAGTGCGTTCTGGTGATGATTCATTATTTTTTCAACAGTTGAATAGAATGAGAACCAGGAAGACTCCAACCTTTTAACCATCAATATGTACATCATTTTTACAAGGAAACGATCTCGCAGTCTTTCATCATGAAGGATATCTTTATCTTCTGATTCGTCAACTTCAACATAGAATGCGGGCTGGTAGCCGGAAAGCATCGGCGGAAAATGATCAAATAATTCCTCGAAACTCTCGAAATTGCCCATCTGGCGAGGAGTAACAAAAATATTATCAGGTTTTTCCTTGACCGGAAAATCAAGCCCGGCCTGTTGTCCTTCAATCATCTTTCGGGTGCGCGCAACAGTTAAAGAATCCGTAAGGGTAAAAAAGTTCGCAGGTAACTTTTTAATGAAGTCTCCAATTTTAGGATGGTCTTCTCCTCGCCATTCATTGAAGGCTTTCTGGGCTGTGCGAAACGTGTAATCAATATTTCTAATTCCTAAAGATTCATTAAATCCACTCACATTACCTTGAATCATCAGCTTAAATTGATTCCTGATGTCGTTTAATGAATTGTTTATTGGTGTTGCAGAAAGCATCAAAACCTTGATATCTTCATTGCGCTTCAAGATTTCATCAACAAAGAATTTATACCTTTGGGATTTGTCATTTCTCAGATTATGACTTTCATCAATGACAATCAGTTTTGGTTTGTCATCAGCAAAAAGTTTATCTGCCCGGTCGGTGTATTTTTCCATACGTTCCATCTGCATGTCTGTATGAAATCTGATGAAGTAGTCAAACTGATCTTTTTCAAATTTGGAATTTTGATGGCGTAGGTAACGGTGCCAGTTGTATTGAAGTTTTTTGGGACAGGTTAAAATAATCTCTCTTCCCTGAAGCTGAAAAAACTTCATGACTGCAAGAGCGCTCCATGTTTTTCCCAGACCAACTGCATCGGCAAGAATGGCTCCATTATATTTCTGGAGCATTTTTATTAAACTTAAAACCCCTTTCCGTTGAAAGTCATACAGAGCATTATATACAACCGTATTTTCAAGCCTTCCAATCTGACGGTTAAAATCCGGATTATCCTGGCCACTGTCTATTTGACTGCCAAATAATTCAAAAAGGACTTTATAATAGAGCTCTTTGGGAGAGTATTTAATAAATATTTTTTCAATTTCTTCAATTAAATATTCTTTAAATGGTTTTGTGTATTTTTTACCGTTTTCATCTATGAGCGTTTTGTTTTTGTGGGCCTGTTTACACATCCACAAACCGTCAAACCAGTCAGCTAATTCTTTATACTGGTTATTGTTGCCTGTCTCAGCAATATTCAATTCTATATTGTTTGTTTCTTTTAACCCGATTCCGGCTTCTGTTAGGTTTGAACTTCCGGAAATAAAATAATTGTTTCTGTCATCATTAGCGGAAGGTTTAAAAAGGTATGCCTTTGCATGGCAAAAATTAGGCTCCAGGGTCTTGGCATTAACATTGTCTTGTTTAAGAAATTCCACAGCTTCTTGAGCTAATTTGTCAAGTCTTAAAGCTGCCTCGACAGTTATATTTTCATTAATTAAATCAAGTGTTCTGTCTTTAACGGCATCTACATTTACTATATCGCCAAGCACAAAATGATAATGTTCGATTTTTTCATTAACAGTTCTTGACAGATAGGCCAACGCACCAACAGTAAAATATCCGGTTACAATATTCAGGTTGCCTTCTTCTGTATACTTTGCAATCCATTCATGAACTTTTAGATTTTGATTCTCGTTATCTAACAGCATAAATTATTGTCATTCCTCTTCTGAGTGCCTTGGAACAGGTTGTTTCTTGCCAGTAGAAGGGTCCAGATAAATATGTTGTGCCTTTATGTCGGCCTGTTCGGGGAACAGGCTCTACATTTAAATTGTAGGGGATGATGTCTCCATCGGCCCGCATTCCTGTTCCCATCGGCACATCATCCATAGCGATTAAAAAATATGCATCCTTAATGTTTTCTCTTCACTTGAGGGCGGCCAATTTCACTTGCCACTTGACTCCCTGTCGTCTTGCTTAGCTTATTGAAATATTTTGATATTTATTACGTCTTTCAATAATATAAAATGTTTATCCAATGAATAGATTTCGCAGTGATTTTGTTTTGCATTCTGCGCTATTATCAAATCAGGAATTCCAACCCCGTTAACACCACTTTTCAGGCATCTTACTTGATATTGTATTATCTCATCCCAGTTGATACTTATTGGCAATCTGTTGACGTTATAAAGTAATTTTACAATCCTGTTTTGCTTTTTGATCTTTAAAAACGGAACCAGCTCAGCCAGAATCAAGTCATTGGTAAGTGCAAGGTTTTCATCTATAATAAAATCAAGCTGTTCGGAATTCTTACTACTCCTGAAAAACTCAATCCATACGGACGTATCGACTAATACCGGCATTAACGACCTCTGATAGTATCCAGGTCAATATCTAAATTCACTTTCCCTTTGTATTTTTTCAGATCAGAAATCTTTGATTTTCTAATGAGTTCTTCCAGTGCAGTAATGATGACTTTGGTTTTTGTCTGAATACGGGTAGCCTGCATGGCTTCCTTGAGTAAATCTTCCGGCAAATCAAGCGTTGTTCTCATGGTGACCTTCCTCCTTTATGCATTATATTATCAATCTATGCATACTGTGTCAACGCATTTGTTGACAACAGGATTTATGTCCAAAAAAATATGGTTATACCCTCAGTTATTTGATTGTGCTAACCAATTCTTCTTCTTGTGCTGCTTTCTGAAGTAGGGTATCGAAGGTCAATAAGAACAGCTCCGGGAGTTCTTTCTGGATGCTTTTTGCTGTGGCAAGGTGCCACAGATCTGCTCCGCGCAGGGGCCATTTTGCAGATAGAGACTGAACAATTATCCATTCAGGCCAGGCGGCCAGTCGGCGCCAGGGACCTTCATCGAGTGTTTCGAAAGATGCCTGTGCCAGAATGTCGGCAAAAACGCCTTCTCGTCGCATTCGGGCAATCACGGCACATGTTTCAGCGTAGGCGAGTGTAGAGATAAGGTGAATTCCTTTTTCATGCACCCACTTTTGTGCTACATCGCTGTGACTGTCTTTGAACAAGGCTGACAAAACGGCAGAGGTATCCCAATAAATAACCCGAAAATCATCACCCATTTTCCCTGTCCTCTCTCAGGAACCTTTGGGCTATATCATCTGGAACAGGAATGGGAGCAGGTACTTTCTTTCTGCCTTTTTCCGGGCAGGCCTCCAACAACCCTTGATCTTCCAAACGCTTGATGCGTGCCGGCAAAGGAAGGTCTTCTTTTTGAATAGGCACGATTTTTCCAACCGGTCGCCCACGATCCGTCAAAATGACCTCGCCTCCTTTTTGTACTATCTTGAGAAATTTGCTCAAGTGAATCTTTGCATCCCGAATGCCTACGCTTGTCGATTGCATAAGAACCTCAATAATGTAGTTATTGTGATTACCTTCAATTGTGGTTATTGTAACTATGTTATGTCTATTTTGTCAAGAAGTAAAAGTTGTTGGATTTCATTTCTCCCGTCAGAGGCGGATCTGCGACATCCCAGCCTACAAGCTACTATTATTTCTGCTCTTTTTCAAGGATTGTACCTGCTCGTAGATTTTCAAAGAAAGTAGTCCCGCCTCTTCCATGTTTTTGCCAAGGGCGAGAAAGCCATGATTTTTCATAACCATAAATAACTCATTATCTAATATCTCAAGAACGCTTTCTACTAAAGCGATGGATCCGTATGATTCTGTCCTTTTCGTCGTTAAAATATTCAGATCAGCCGCGCAGGATAATATCTTTCCCGAGTGACCGTGAAATACGGCGTTTATATCTTTCCTTTTTCTGTATATACCGGCATGGAGTACACTTTCTGAAGATGGTTCTCTTGTGCCACTCGCATATATAGTTCCTTCTTTTAAATCATATAAGTGAACGATTACAAACGAATCGTCTGACGGGTCGCCTTTCAGAGCGAGTGCGGATGCGGTTATAATGAAAGCATCTTCGTTGTCTTTCAACCTGAAGCTTAAGTTGCCCAGAGATCTTCCCTTGTAAAGTGGTGTCAGATTCAGGTCTTGAAATTTGTTACACCAATATTTTAACTCCTCCATTCTCGGATCTTTGGGAGCATTTCCGTCTGTGAATTCAGTTTTGAATTTAACCGCCATAATAACAATTGAAGGAGTAAGATAACCTCACTTGTTTTTCTGTCAATAGCCCACTTTGACAGTTTTGGGTTTTAGGATTTTTACCAGTTCTGATGGAGACATTTCAACAAGCAGACCCTTCCGCCCTTTTCTTCGTATTTATAAGGGCGCGGTATAAATTTGATGCCATGCTCTTTCAGGGTGCGAATAGCCTGAGTAGAAGGAATTTTCTCTTTAGCCACTTTGCGCTCTCTTCAAACTTATCATTAAATTATTACTTTATCACAGAAATAAATACCTCTCAAGCTGCCTCTTCTGCAAGGAAGAAAATTACATCAGGATGCAGGTTCTTGCGGATGTGCACAGATTGAGACCTTTGCATAACGTTTCATTTTGACCAATTTCTACGTCAGGCTCAAATTTTAATCCTCGAAATATCCAATATATTCCTGTGTTTAAAATTTTCGCCTTCCTTGAACTTGAACAAAATTAAGCATTTTGCAAAGGTCTCCATTCAAGTGAGAAGTCGATATTCTTCGTTTTTTGTGGAGGAAGATTTATTCAGATTTTGGTACGTTAGATAATTCGGATTTTCTTGGATTTGTTAATTTTGAATATATTCTTTTGACAAAAGGATTGTTCCATAAACCTTTTAATCTCACAACGGCCTTACATGCCTGTAATTTAGCAGGATCTCTCATCAATTCTTCAATGAATTCCCTCTGGCTGCTCACAAAGCCGTCAAATCTCAATTGAATCATTTGTTCTTCTGAGAAGGATTTCCCGCTTATCCTTTCCAGTTCTTCAGGAGTTAAGCCCAACCCCCCTATCATCTTGAGGAAGTATTCCCCGGTAATATTCCTGGTCTTCTGGGAAAACTCACTGAATCTCTGGGGAGACAGTCTTGACAGCTTCATGAATTGTCCCTTGCTCATTTTCTGAGACAGGGCATACTCCCACAGGAAATCAAAATATTCGTTAAAATCTGTGTCTTTTTTTCTCGCTGCCATGGTTGGAATTATACCGTCATTCCTGTTATTGTCAAGAGAAAATAACATTTTTTCATTGATGGAATTACTGGGTTAATAATACCAAATCTAATTCATATTTTCGAAGATTCTCTTGTTTTTAGTGCAAATATTATTTATTATCGGCATTATCCAACAAACCGCATGATCAAGGAGGAGAAGATGTCTGTTTTAGAGTGGAAAAAAGAAGAGACAGTGGCAACCATTACCATGACAGGTGGTGAGAATCGGATCAACCCTGTATTTAACGAATCAATGCTGAATGCTCTGCAAGAAATCGAGGAGGATCAGACGATATCGGCGGTTGTGATTCTCTCAAATGATCCGAAATGCTGGTCTTTGGGACTCGATCTCAACTGGATCATGGGAAAAATGCAGGAGAAAGATTTCCAGGCGATTAAAGACTTATTGTACGGGCTTAATGATCTGTTCAAAAGGATTCTTCTGTATCCCATGCCCGTCATAGCGTGCATTAATGGACACAGTGTCGCGGGAGGTGCGTTACTGGCATGTGCCTGTGATTTTAGATTTATGAGGGCTGACAGGGGCTTTTTCTTCTTTTCGGAAATCGATGTAAATGTCCCGTTCCTTCCCGGGATGCTCGCTATGATCAAAAGCGTTGTGCCCTCCTACATGTTTAACGAAATGTTGTTGACGGGAAACCGCTATAACGCAAAGGAAATGGAGAAATATAGCGTTATTCAGAAGGCATGTGAGAATGAAGAAGAACTGATAAGAGAAACGCTGACATTTGCAAAAAAATTCACGAAAAACAGGGGCACGTTCAGAGAAATGAAAAAGAGGATGTACGCGGATGTCTTCGAAATCTTTGACAGAGATGACCCCGCCGTTATCGAGCCCTTTAATATCATAGTAAAAGAGTGAGGGTGCAATGTGAAAGGGGGGTGAAACAATCACCCCTTTTATTACATGGTAGCAGAGAGCCTTTTCCGGGCCTCCTCAGCCTCGCTGACCATCCGCTCCAAGAGTTCGGAAACGGACGGGATGTCGTGAATGAGGCCCGTTACCTGACCCACGGGAAGGACCCCCCGCTCAGTATCGCCGTCTTCCGTGGCAATTCGGATTGCCTTGAAGGCATTGGCCATAAAAGCCAGCATCCGGGCATTCTTCCATCCAGAGGCAAGAGCGCCAAGGAAGAGTTTAACATAGGGAAGCTTCAACTGTCGGGCGATGTCGCGTGAGTTGACAAATGCCGACGGAAGATCGAGCCCCCTTTTTATCGCTTTTTGTGCGGCGGGAGTTTTTATGACTCGACAGTACAGGCCGTCAAAACGATCGGAATAAAGGGTATCGGTAACATCTTTTTCTATGGACATTGTTTGATAGGTTTCATGTAGCGGACTTTCTTTGGTTGTCATGAAACGGGTGCCCATGGCGATGCCTTCCGCTCCAAGAGCGAGGGCCGCAGCGAGTCCTCTGCCATCTGCAAATCCCCCTGCTGCAATCACAGGAATATCTATCGTGTCGACAAGACTGGGTATCAGGACAAGGGACGTGACAGCTTCTCCGTGAGCGGCAGCTTCGTGTCCGGTAGCAATTACTCCGTCCGCTCCGTAATCCTGCGCCCGTTTTGCATGCCGGGCATTGACAACAGTGGCTATTACCTTCCCGCCGTAATCATGTGCTTTTTTTACGATCCAATCACCTTTTCCGAGAGAAAAGTTGATAACGGGAACCTTTTCCTCGAGCAATACTTTTGCATTTTCGGCCGCTCCCGGAAAGAGCAGTGTGGCGTTGGCACCGAAGGGTTTATCGGTCAATTCTCTAATCTCACGGATGGCTTTTCTGGTCTGTTCAGGATCCATTGGCCCTGTTGCAAGGATTCCCAGTCCACCCGCATTTGAAACAGCGGCGACCATTTCCGGAACACTGATCCAGCTCATTCCCGAAAGTAAGACAGGATATTTGATTTTAAAAAGCTCGGTAATACGTGTTTGCAAGAAGAAACTCTTTTATGAAGGTGAATCTGAAAAGATTATCCGGTCTTTTCCCAGCTCTTTCGCTTTGTACATACTTTTATCTGCCCTTCTAATAAAATCCTTTAATGGCTCATTAAGGATGAACTGGGCTATTCCAATGCTTACTCTTATGTGTATCTTGTTTCCTGTAATCGGGGAAAACGCCTCATTTTTTAAACATGTTCTGATTCTTTCTGCAACAAAGAATCCCTGTTCTGCGTTTGTTTCCGGTAAAATAATCGCAAATTCTTCCCCGCCATATCGGTAGGCAGAATCTGTACGTCTTACGGATTTACGGATGAACTCTGAAAGCCTGATCAATACCTTATCACCTTCTAAATGACCAAAACTGTCATTATATTGCTTAAAATCGTCAATATCGAGCATTAAAAGTGTTAGTGAATGGTTATAACGATTGGTACGCTCAATCTCTGCTTTCAATTGGTTATAAAAATGTCTCATGTTGTAAAGCTTTGTGAGACCATCCGTGATACTCAGTTCCTGATATCTTTTTTCGCTTTCACGGAGAGCTTCCTCTACCCGAATCCGTTCAGCAAGGAGAGTCCTTTCTCTTAGAACCCGTTTTAGTCTGGTTATCAATTCATTCATTCTTACGGGCTTTTGTATGAAATCACTTGCACCGATTTCTATAATGTCTTCATAGGAATAGTCTTTCACAAACCCGGTCATTACAATGACGTCAGAATCATATTTTTCTTTTACTATCCTGGTAAGTTCAAGTCCGTCGATGTTTGGCATCATAATATCAGTAATCACCACATCAGCATTATGTTCAGCTAAGACTTTTAAAGCTTTTTCCCCGTCTTCAGCAATTGAACAGACATACCCCTCATTGCTAAGCGCTTCCTGAATTATATCCCTTATAGTCTTTTCATCATCGGCAACCAGAATATGGACGTTACCTGCCGTATGTTTATCTATTACATTCATCTTCTTTTACATGTATTAACATATTCGTTTAAAATATATGAAATTCCTGAAATTGTATGGCAGATTTGAGAATTTGCTAACCTAACGCATATTCAGTCTTTTTGTCAAGCACATAAACATTCAGCAATCAGTTATTTTTCACTACGAAGAACCCTGATTCAGGAGGGCTTGCCGATCATGAATCAGATGTAAATAGTGTGCTTGTATTATAAAATACAAGATGCTGATCTCCTGCAGGCCTAATAACAAATAGACACTACAATCTTTTTATGGTAATTATTTTGGGAAATTTCAGCAATCTTTACAGGGGATCAAATGGGTATTCAAAAAGTAGGGATCATAGCAAACAGCAGCAAGGAGAGTGCCGTTGACTACACATGCCGGTTGAGTGAATGGCTTTTGAAAAAGGGATTGGAAGTTTTTCTGGATGAAGAGATCGCGGATAAGGCTGGAATAATCCCGGGCATTAGCAGGAAAGAATTGGTCTCACTTGTTGATATAATCGTTGTATTCGGTGGTGACGGGACACTTCTTATGGCAAGTCGTTCAGTAAGGGGATTGGATGTGCCCATCGTTGGTGTCAATCTGGGCGACTTTGGTTTTATGACCGTTGTTAATCTGAACGAAATGTTCAGCACCATGGAATTTATACTCAAGGGAGATTACAAGACATCAAAAAGAATGATGCTTGATGCGATCCTGGAAAGTGAGGATGAACAGGAAATAGAACATTCAGCACTCAATGATATAGTTATTAGCAGAGGAGATCTTTTCCGGATGATTAATCTGGAAACATTTGTTGACGATAAGTATTTGACCACTTACAAAGCTGATGGTCTGATTATTTCAACACCGACGGGTTCTACTGCCTATTCCCTTTCCGCGGGAGGACCAATTGTCCTTCCGGATCTTAACTCTATTATAGTTAATCCTATATGCCCGCACACATTGACAAACAGGCCTATTGTGCTTTCCCCTGATTCTGTCGTAAGGGTTGTTTTAGGGCCGAAAGAAGGAAACGCTACAGCGACGTTTGACGGGCAGGTATCCGTTGTCATGAAGTCGGGCGATGCCATTAAAATAAATAAATCAAGCGATTACATTAACCTTATAGATTCCCCCCACCATGATTATCTCGAAATCCTGCGTACCAAATTAGGATGGGGTGGGCTGCCGTAAAATCCTATGTTGAAGGAATTAAAAATACAGAATCTCGCCATCATTGATAACATCAGTGTTTCTTTCGTCGAAGGGCTTAATGTTATTTCCGGAGAAACGGGAGCGGGCAAATCAATTATCATCGGAGCAGTGGGCCTTCTGCTGGGGGACAGGGCATCTACTGATTTTATCAGATCTTCGGAAGACTCAGCGGTGATAGAGGCTCTTTTTAACATAGAGGGGAAGGATCAAATTAAGAAAAAATTACGCGGCATGGGTTATAGTGACGATGATGAACTTGTCGTTAAACGAATTGTCTCCCGGTCAGGCAAGAACAAGGTTTATATCAACGGAAACCTGGCAACTCTCGGTATGCTGTCATCTTTGAGCGAATCTCTTGTCAATGTTTGCAGTCAACATGAACATCAAATTATCCTTAATGGGGATAATCATATTGATATTCTGGATGAATTTGGAGATCTGGTACCCATGAGAGCTGAATTTTCTGAACTGTACAGGGAATATCAAAGTCTAAGGGGGAAACTTGAAGAACTGGAATCTGTGAATAAAAAAAGGTGGGAACGGGAAGAGTTTTTAAAGTTTCAATTAAAGGAAATTGAAGATGGGGGAATAAAAATCGGTGAGGATGTTTCTTTACAGAAAGAAAAGAAGATTTTAAGCAATGCTAAAAAATTGGGTGAATCCGCACAAGGGTCTCATAATATTCTGTATGCCGGAGAAGACTCCATTCTCGAGAAATTAGGTAAAGTTAGAGATGACATAAATGAAATAAAACAGATTGATTCAACGTTGAATATATCAAAGGGGGATTTAGATACATTTTATTTCGGTCTTGAAGAGGTTGCGATTGTATTGAGAGATTATATGAAGGGGATAACTTTTGATCCTGCAAGGCTTGAAGAAATCGATGAGCGACTGGAATATCTGGGAAGATTAAAGCGTAAGTACGGTGGAACTCTGGACAACGTATTTAGAAAGAAAGAGGAAATAAAGGAAGAACTTGAAGGTATATTTTCTGTTGAAGAGGAGATTGAAAAAATCTCAGAGGAAATTTTTCAGAAAAAGAAATTATTGCTGGGAAAGGCACGCAATTTGTCTGAAAAACGGATTGAAGTCTCCGGGAGACTGAAGACGTCCATAGAAAGCGAAATCCATACATTGAAAATGGCGAATACGACATTTGATGTCAGATTTTATAAACCGTCTGTAGATAACCAGGGAGATTCCCTTATGCATTCAAAAGGTATAGACTCCGTGGAATTTTATCTTTCAACAAATATTGGGGAGGAATTAAAACCTTTAAATCGTATAGTTTCCGGGGGAGAGCTTTCCCGTATTGTTCTTGCCATGAAGAAGGTGCTTGCCCGTACGGGATCTGTCAGTACAATTATATTCGATGAGGTAGATACGGGTATTGGTGGAGCAACTGCCGAGATTGTCGGGAAAAAGCTTCAGGAAGTGTCAAAACATCATCAGGTTATCTGTATCACCCATCTTCCCCAGATTGTCTGCTTCGGGGACAATCATTTTCTTGTTTCAAAGCATATTTCCGGGGATCGAACAATCGCGGAGATGCGTGTTCTTACGGAAGATGAGCGCCTTGATGAGATTACCAGGATGATAGGCGGTCTGAAAATTACGGATAAGACTCGAGATCATGCCCATGAGATGCTAAAGGCATCGCTTGACGAATAATATGGTTTCGAGTTTCGAGGTAAGACCAAAAAGCAAAAACATTGAACTTGTAATTCGAAATCCGAATATCGAATTTCGAAACTCGAAACAATATCGAATGACAAAAATACAAATATCTAAACGGGAAAGAGTTAAACTTTTGACAATAGAGTTAATGCCACTTCTGTGGTGTTGATGTTTTGAACATTTGAATATTAGAAATTCGGATTTGTTTCGCATTTAGTGCTTCGAATTTCGAATTTCCAGTTTATCTGGGTTAGGTGTTGGAAATGTTAAGAAAAGCAAAAATAAGTGATGTGAAAGTTGTTCACAGGATGATCAATATGTCCGCGGGAAAGGGTGAGATGCTTCCTCGCTCTTTGATGGATCTTTATGGCAATCTGAGGGACTTTTTTGTTTACCTTGATGAAGATGATGGTCCTATTGTTGGGCTTTGTGCCATGCATATATTTTGGGAAAACCTTGCAGAGGTAAGATCTTTGTATGTCGAGGATCAACACAGGCGAAAAGGGATTGGCAGGAGACTTGTCGAGGCATGTATTTCTGAAGCGATAACCCTGGATCTGCTCAGAATATTTACCCTTACATATCAAACGGAGTTTTTCGAAAGCATAGGTCTTAAGGAGGTTGATAAAGCAACCCTTCCCGAAAAGATATGGTCTGACTGTTTTAAATGTCCGAAATATCCCGATTACTGTGATGAAGTAGCAATGATTTTGGAGCTTTGAAAACGCATGTTTGAAGTTTCAAGTTTCAGTTTTCAAGTATTTTGGGCCTTTTACCTGAATTCCTTCTTGCTTATCAACACAATTCATTTATCCATGAAGAAGAATTTCAAGAATTTGATTCTAATACTGATTCTGATTGTTATTTCCGGTTGTTCAACAACACAAACGGGACGGCTTAAAAGCGAAAAAGATTTTCAGTATGCTTTTAACGAGGCGTATTTCCACGGTCGGGGGAGGATGGAAGTGTCCGTCAAATATGGTAGGGTTGATATCCTGACACGTGATTTTGCAGTTGAAGTGGACAGACTTTCCAAATTTCACGAGGGAATAGGTCAGGCCTTGCATTACGCCAGGGAGACTGGAAAGCGACCCGGTCTCGCCATTTTTATTGTTAATCCTGACCGGGAGGATCTTAAGAAATTGAAATATGTATGCAAACTCTGTGAATTGTACGGCATCAGGGTATGGTACATTAATGATGAATTGAAAAAGGCGAAGAAAAAGTGATAGAAATGACACTCAGATACAAAAAATTTATACTTTACATAATTGCTTTTCTTTTTTTTACAGGTTGCGTGGCAAAGGTTGAAAAACCCGGTGTTTCGCTTGTTCCCATAACTGCCCGGGAGTATCCATCGCTTGTGGATGATCTTGATAGAGAAACACTTGAACTCGCCGTTGCGAGGAGTCTGGAATACTATGAAAGATTGCCGGAGATGCGTGTATATCGTTTCGGAGATAGTGATTACACCATAAAAGAATTAAAGGAATCCCTTCTGGAATTTCGGGAGATCATGAGAACTTCCGATTCGGACGAGACTGTTGAAAAAAGAATAAGAGATACATTCGATATATATAAGGCCATTGGCAATGACGGAAAAGGGAGTGTTCTCTTCACGGGATATTATGCGCCTGTTCTCAGGGGATCACTGAAAGAAACTCCGGAGTACAGGTATCCGATTTACCGGACTCCCGATGATCACATCGTAATAAACCTCAAGGAATTTAACAGCAAATATAAGGGACAACGAATTATCGCGAGGTTTGAAAGTGGCAGGGTGCTTCCTTATTATACCCGCGAAGACATAGATTCAAAAGGCTGTTTAAAAGGAAGAGATCTCGAAATTGCCTGGTTTGCCGATCCTGTTGATCTTTTCTTCCTGCATATTCAAGGTTCCGGGGTCGTAAGCCTTTCCGATGGAACCTATATTAACGTAAGCTATGCTCAATGTAACGGTCATCCTTATCAGAGTGTGGGCGGGTTGTTAATAGATCAGGAAAAAATTCCCCCTGATGAGATGTCACTTAAGAGAATTAAGGAATATTTAAGGGAACATCCTGAAGAAATGTCTGATGTATTAGGTCATAATAAAAGTTATGTCTTCTTTCGAATTGTTGAAGAAGGTCCGGTAGGAAGTTTGAATGTTCCCGTTACTGCCGGAAGAACTATCGCGACAGACCCGACTCAATTTCCCAAAGGTGCCATAGCCTTTATTAAAACAAAAAAACCGGTTATCGATAAAGATGGAAAGATAATATGGTGGACACCTTTTTCGCGCTTTGTCTTGAACCAGGACACGGGAGGCGCAATAATCGGTCCCGGGAGAGTTGATCTATTCTGTGGCACAGGCATAAATGCCGGAATTATGGCAGGACATCTTAAAGAGGATGGGGAATTGTATTTTTTGGTGAAAAAGAAGTAGTTCTGATGTTATTCCTTGGATAAAGGGAAGCATGCCCACAGTATGGAAAGCTGGCCTTGACAGTTAATCCAGCCCAATATCTTTCTTGTAACAGGGGTTGTTTTCGTCATGGGTAAGAGATTCTAAGTTTAATTTGCTGCTAAATATTGTTATTATTTTGCGGCACCTAACACAAAGAATAAATTTTGTCAAATATCCTGAAATCTTAAGATGCGGGATATAATTGTTCTGTATACAAATAATAATAGAATTTTACTTGATTGTTGTTTTTCTTTATGTTACGGAATGTCTGAATGTGTGAGAGGCAATGTAGACAGGACTTTCATATCTTAGTTAATTGTCTTTTGTTGGTATAGTAACTGGAAATGCCTGGCTCGATTTTAGTGATTATATGATTTCTGACTTTCCTTGATGGGGGCTCGAGGGAATGGCATTTTGAGGTACTAAAATTGCTTTTTGGCAAACTATAGAAAAAAGAAAGGAAAGGGGGGTATTTAGTTATGACGAAGGCGGAATTGGTAGGAGTTATAGCAGGCGATGCGGATATTTCAAAAGCAGCAGCTGCAAAGGCATTAGAATCTTATATCAAAACAGTAACGACTGAGCTCAAGAAAAATGGCAAATTAGGTTTAGTAGGTTTCGGGACGTTTTCTGTTATTAAACGAAAAGCAAGAACCGGGAGAAATCCCCAAACAGGAGATAAAATTAAAATCAAGGCTAAAAAAGTAGTTAAATTTAAGCCAGGAAAGGGACTTGCTGATAAAATAAAATAAAATGGCGAGTTTAAAAAAACCTCCGATTTTATCGAAAAATCGGAGGTTTTTTTATCATTAAAACACGCTTCATCTGTTCTTCTCAAGACAGTTCCAATGTCCTTACGTGAATATTCCTTTCTCTTAGATTTGACATAATGCAGACTTTTTTGTTATACATCGGCGCTATCAGAAACATTACTTTTATGGGGAGATGTTGTGAATAAAAAGAGAATATTAAGTGGTATGCGCCCTACAGGTAAACTCCATTTGGGAAACCTTCATGGAGCGTTACTAAACTGGGTGGCACTCCAGAATGACGGTGCTTACGATTGTTTCTATTTCGTTGCCGACTGGCATGCATTGACAAGTGAATACAGTAAAACCGATTTTCTTAAAGAGGATGGTAGAGACATGGTTATCGACTGGCTCAGTGCTGGTCTGGATCCAGCCAGGAGCACCCTGTTTGTCCAATCCAGTATAAAGGAACATGCCGAACTATTTACTATACTGTCCATGATAACCCCACTTTCGTGGTTGGAAAGGAATCCAACATACAAAGAGATGAAAACAGAGTTGGCCGAAAAAGATCTTTCCACATATGGTTTCCTTGGTTATCCTGTGCTCCAGGCTGCGGATATTATTATGTATAAGGCCTACGGTGTTCCTGTGGGAGTGGACCAGCTTCCCCATGTCGAGTTAACCCGTGAGATTGCAAGGAGGTTTAATTTCTTATACCGGGAAGTTTTTCCCATTCCTGAGCCCCTCCTGACGGATGTGCCCAAGCTTCTTGGTATTGACGGAAGAAAAATGAGCAAGTCATATGAGAACTCTATCTATCTAAGTGATAGGGGAAGTGAGCTGAAGCAAAAAATAGCCGCAATGTTTACTGATCCCCATAGGATGAGAAAATCCGATCCGGGAAGACCTGAAATATGTAACGTATTTACCTTTCATCAGATTTATTCACCAGGCCCTGAGGTGGATGAAATAGATCAGGAATGCAGAAAAGCAGAAATTGGGTGCGTCGGCTGTAAAAAGCGTCTCGCCGCCCGGATTTTAGAGGGGATGAAACCGATCCATGAACGCCAGGACTATTACCGAAGTCATCTCCATGAGTTAGACGAAATAATATCTGATGGAAATTCAAGAGCCGCGAAGATAGCCGGGATGACGATGGAAGAGGTCAGGGATGCAGTGAAGATCTGATTATGGGTTATGAAATCAAATTAGACATATTTCAAGGTCCTTTGGATCTGTTGCTTTATCTGATCAAGAAGAACGAAATAGACATATATAACATTCCTATTGCCGTTATCACTGAACAGTATTTAGAATACATTGATGTTATGAAATCCCTCAACCTGGATGTCGCCGGTGAATATCTGGTAATGGCATCTACACTGATTCATATCAAATCAAAACTTCTCCTTCCCGTTCATGATGATACAGAGGACGAGGAAGACCCCCGTGAAGAGCTTACAAGACAGCTTCTGGAGTATCAGGTATATAAGGAAGCGGCCCTGAATCTCGATACAATGAGTTTGCTTGGCCGGGATGTATTTAAAAGGGAATATCCTCTTGAGGATGAGACTGACAGCGAACGTTCCCTTGAAGAAATGAGTATCTTTGAACTTGTAGAGGCATTCAAAATTGTTATTTCCGGGATGAAGTCAGGAGATCTCATGGAGATTGATGTCGAAAGAATGTCTCTTTCTGACAGGATAAACGAGATTATGGAAAGACTTGCTGAAGAAAAAGTTCTTACTTTTGCTGATTTGTTGGGGGAGCTTAATGATCGAGTGAGAATAATATATACGTTTCTTGCTATTTTGGAACTCATGAAGTTGAGATTAATCAAGGCCTATCAGGCAGAGTCTTTTGGGGCGATAAGAATATTTCTTGCTGTGGACAAATAAATGGATAATCTGAAAGCTATAATAGAAGCTATTGTTTTTGTTTCAGAAAACCCAGTTTCTGTGAAAAAACTGGTTGAAATTCTGGAAGACGTGGGAGAAAAAGAAATCATAAGGCTCCTTCATGATCTTAAGAATGAATATGATGAGCGACATAGTGGTTTATGCTTGATTGAAGTTGCCGGAGGTTATCAATTCAGAACAAGAGATTATATGGGGCCGTGGATAAAAAAGATAAAAGGGATAAAGCCAATAACCCTCAGTCGAGCCGCCATGGAGAGCCTCGCAGTAGTCGCTTACAAGCAGCCCGTAATGAAGTCAGAGATAGAAAAAGTGCGAGGTGTAGACGTAAGTGGCTCATTGAAAGGTCTTTTAGAAAAGAATTTAGTCAGAATAGTGGGTCGCAAGGATATTCCGGGGAGACCTATAATATATGGTACGACAAAAAAATTCCTCGAGGTATTTAATCTGAGGGATTTATCGGAATTGCCGACACTACGTGAATTAAAAGAACTGGGGGATTGATCGAATCATGCCTGACCGTCTGCAAAAGATAATTGCCCATGCCGGTATTGCCTCCCGACGGATGGCAGAAAAGATGATCAGTGAAGGCCGGATCAGCGTGAACGGTAAAATTGTAACGGAACTCGGAACAAAGGTAGACATTCGAAAAGATGAGATAAGGGTAGACGGAAAATTGATATCGGCAGAGGTGTCCAGGGTCTATCTTATGTTAAACAAACCAAAAGGGTACCTTACAACCCTGAAAGAGACAAGGGAAAGACCGATTGTTACGGACCTTCTCGAAGGGGTACCTGAAAGGGTTTTCCCTGTGGGAAGACTTGATTACGATTCTGAAGGTCTTCTCATAATGACCAATGACGGAGATTTTGCTTACAGGGTGCAACATCCTAAATTCGAGATTACAAAGACGTATCTTGTTAAGATAAAGGGGCGTATCTCGAAAGAAGAGATAAGCATGATCAAAAACGGGGCAAAACTCGATGATGGGGAGTTTAAGCCTGCCCATGTTGCTGTTGGAAAGATAAACCCCAAAAGTTCCTGGCTTGAGTTGATCATTCATGAAGGGAGAAACCGAATCATCAGAAGATATTTTGATTCCCTTGGCCATCCTGTGACAAGATTGATACGGGTTGCGATTGGGGGTATCCATCTCGGTGATCTTCGCCAGGGAGATTTTAGATATCTGCAAAAAAAAGAGGTAGAAAGATTACTAAAATCATAATCCTGAAAATTATCTTGACATTAATAATAAAATAAATAATACTTCCAACCTCTTTTAGATATATACTATTTTGCAAGTTAGGCGATGTGGTCAAATTATATATACCGAAGCCTTCGATATATTTATCAGTATTCTTAATGGAGGGTTATATGAACAAATCTGAATTGATTGATGTCTTGGGCAAGAAAGAAAACCTTACAGAAAGACAAGCTACGGATGTTGTCAACCTGATATTTAAGGGATTTAACGATGAACTAAAAAAGGGCGGTCGTATAGAAATCAGAGGGTTTGGAAGTTTTGTGGTAAGGAGTTATGATTCTTATAAGGGGAGAAATCCGAAGACTGGTGGCACGATACAGGTATCTCCTAAAAAACTGCCTTTCTTTAAAGTCGGAAAAGAGCTTAAAGAGAGAGTTAATTCCTGAATCCTTCGATTCATAAGTGCGATGGCGAACCTGACTGTACTTGAGAATTGAGGTGCTTAGCTTAATGTCGCGAGAGTTTTAAGGTAATAAAAAAACATTCTCGCAGGCAATGCAGGTTAAGCCCGAAGTCAAAAACAATATTACTGCAGAACTTGATGGTAATAAGTACATAGCATGCAAAGGGGGGATATTTATCCCCCTCTTTTTTGCCTTAATTGTTATGGATGATCAGCCTTCCTCAGCTTATTTCATAGAAAAGAAAAAACTTGACATTCCTTACGTAAATCTCCTTCTTTTTATCGCAACCCTTTTAACCACCCTGATAGCGGGCGCTATACAACAGGGGGTAAATCTCCTTGAAGATCCTTTATCCATATGGAAAGGCATTCCCTTTTCCTTTACATTACTTTTGATATTGGGGACTCATGAATTTGGGCACTATTTAATGTCCAGGAAACATCATGTTGACGTAACTCTTCCCTATTTTATCCCCGCACCGTCCTTTATAGGAACCTTTGGGGCGGTTATAAAAATGAGGTCTCCCATGTATGATCGAAGGACTCTCCTCGATGTGGGGGCTGCAGGACCACTTGCAGGGATGATTGTTGCCGTTCCTGTTCTTGTTATCGGTCTTGCTCTTTCCGACGTGGTGCCTTCTACAGGTGTTCAGGGAATACGTCTCGGCAGTTGTATCCTTTTTTCTGTTCTGAACTGGATCGTTCATGGTTTTATGCCGGAAAATTCAAGCCTTCTTCTCCACCCTGTAGCCTTTTCCGGATGGATCGGACTACTGGTTACCTCGTTGAATCTTATACCGGTAGGACAGCTCGATGGTGGGCATATTGCCTATGCAATTTTTGGTTCTAAACAGGGAATTGTGGCAAAAGTATTCATGGCGGTTCTGTTACTTCTTGGTCTCGTGGGATGGACAGGCTGGCTTGTCTGGTTTGCCCTTCTCTTATTTCTCGGTACCAATCATCCACCGGTTGTTTACGATTGGATACCTCTTGATAAGAAGAGAAAAGTGGTGGGATGGATAACCTTTTTTGTATTAATCATTACTTTTATGCCCGTACCTTTTTAAGGAATCAACCCTTCCTTTCGGAAACTGAAATAGTTGTTTCCTCCAATAATAATATGATCATGAACAGCTATTTCCAGAGCTTTTGCAGTATCCTGAATGGTTCTGGTCAATCTAATGTCTGCATCTGATGGTTTCACATGACCGGAAGGATGATTATGAACCAGTATAATTGCCGATGCTTTTCGTTTTAAAGCATTTTCAAGAACCTTTCTCGGATAAATCACCGCCTGATTGACCGTTCCTTCCTGTATAATTTCTTCTTTTATGATTCTATTCCGGGTATTTAAATAAATAACGCTGAACCTTTCGTCCTTTAGTCCCCCCATGGCAGACTTGCAGTAGTTCAAGAGTTCTTCCGTGGATGATATGTGTGGTTTTTCTCTTGCCTTTTCCTTTAGATATATCGTTCCCATTTCCTTAACAAGTTTTATCAGAACAGAGGAATGGGGACTAATGCCCGCCACCTCTTCAATATCTGATAAATCAGCATCCATGAGGCCTTTCAGGCCTCCGAATTTTTGCAGGAGGGTTTTTGCCAGTGGCTTGACATCTTTTCTGTGGATGGCATAAGTTAATAGAAGTTCCAATATTTCGTAATCGTGAAATGAACCAAGTCCTGCACTGGAAAATCTCTTTTTCAAGCGCTCCCTGTGTCCTTTGTAATGAGGCTTATCGGAACTCATATTTGCAATCTTTCCTGAAAGTTTAGTATGGAAAATGTTACATAGTTGCTGATCTGTAGATCATAAAAATTCCTAAAGCAAAAAGGAGAATCAAAAGAATTCTTTTATAACTTTCTTCTGCAATCATTCCATAGAAGAACGAACCGGTATATGTTCCTAAAACTAAAAAGGGTAGTGACAAAACAAAATACCGGACTACTAAGGGTGTTGTGATTCCACCAACGGCGTGAGCCAGCACGACAGCCAGACCTGTGAAAAAGAAAAAACCCTGTAAGGTGGCCTTTATTGTGTCCTTACTCCATGCCTGGAGTGATGTGTATACAATAACAGGTGGACCTGAAGCAGTGATTGCTCCCCCTAGGCAACCTGCCAAAAAACCGAAAAGTGTTCCCCACTTTTCACTGATAAACCGGTTCGGTGATTTAAAAAAAAGACTGTAAAAGGAGAAAATAACCAGAGTAATACCAAGAATTAACTGGATAATGCCCTTATCCATTTTCTTTAGAAAAAATACACCAACGGGTATGCCACCAATGGAACCTATCAACAGCGGATAAACCTTTTTCCATTCTACGTACTTCCACAATTGGACGAGAAGGATGGTTGTCAATACAATAGCAAACAAGGCAACGAGTGGGATAACGTTTTTGATATCAATGAAAAGCGCCAAAAGTGGCAGCGAGAGCAAAACAGATCCGAAACCTGAAAGACCCTGGGTAAAGCCGGCCCAAAAGGCGATAACACATATAAGTAAATAAATTTTCATCAAGATTAAGCAATTAAAGAAAATTGTGTATAATTTATCTTGTTACACCAGCCATGAAACGTTTCACGGCTATCATACAAGGGAGAAAGATACAACCGGATATTTAGTAACATGAAAAATTTCATTATGAAATGACCCAGTTTTTTCGTGAAAACTGCCCCCACCCCCCCCGGGGGGGGGGGGGGGGAAAAACACCCCCCCACCGCTGGGGGGGGAGGGGGGGTTTTAGAAATGGGACCCGTTCCGGTTTCCCCCGAAAAGATATTTGGGGCG
>CAZGAK010000042.1:0-20683 GCA_964523565.1 uncultured Syntrophaceae bacterium
TGCTGTACTCTAAATTTAAGCATAAACATCGGTAATGTCAAGGTATCCTCGATCAGGATAATGCCATTATACATCAAGGCTAAAAATTCACACAGAAGGTCTTGACTATTTGAAAATAAATATTGTATTATGCTAAGTTAAACAAACGAATATAAAAACAGGAAGGGACCTTTGCAGAATGTTCAATTTTGTTCAAGTTCAAGGAAGGCGAAAATTTTAACCACAGGAATATATTGGATATTTCGAGGATTAAAATTTGAGCCTGACGCCGAAATTGGGCAAAAGGGAACGTTATGTAAAGGTCTCAGGAGAGTACAATGAATCTACCTGTAGTAACTGATACATTAGATCTATACATGGCTGATATAAACCGCTTCCCAATCTTGTCTCCTGATGAAGAATTTAAATTAGCCGTAAAATTTAAGAAAAATAGTGACCTGGAAGCGGCTGAAAAACTGGTAACGGCAAACTTGAGATTCGTTGTCAAGATCGCATACGAATATAAAAATTACAGAGTTAAACTCATTGATCTGATTCAGGAGGGGAACATCGGCCTTATGCACGCCGTCAAAAAATTTGATCCTTACAAAGGATACCGGCTTATATCCTATGCTGTGTGGTGGATCAGGGCATATATGCAGAATTATGTTATCAAATCGTGGAGTCTTGTCAAGATTGGAACCACACAGGCCCAGAGAAAACTGTTCTTCAAACTGAATCAGATGAAAAAGAAATTGCAAGGGATTTCGGAAAAAAATCCTGAATTTAAAGACATTGCCGAAATGCTCAATGTAAAGGAAAGCGAAATAGAAGAAATGGACCTCCGGCTGGCCCATCGAGATGTATCTCTCGATGCCTCTATAAATGAAGATGGTGAATCGATGTATATTGATCATCTGGTGAGTGAGGGTCAAAGCCAGGAAGAAGCCTTGATCAAATATGAGGAAACTGCATTAGTAAAGAAAAATATAGCAGGTGCACTTGCCAATCTGAATGAAAGGGAAAGCCATATTGTCAGACACCGGATTATGGCAGATAAACCTGAAACCCTGCAAGAAATCGGCAATAAATTCAACATAACCAGAGAGCGGAGCAGGCAGATTGAAAAAGAGGCCCTGAAAAAACTCCGTGCCATGATTCCATACTGGGGAAGCGAACCGAAACTTCTGGAGAATTAGTCCTTAATAATATTCCTTTGCCGTGGCAAGATTTTCAAAACGTGTGTATTCACTAAGAAAAGCGAGTTTGACCTTGCCGGTAGGACCGTTTCTCTGTTTTCCTACAATAATTTCAGCCAGACCCTTTTCCGGATTATCCTCTGATTTATTGTAGAGCTCGTCTCTATAAATAAACAAGATAACATCCGCATCCTGTTCAATAGCACCTGACTCCCTCAGGTCCGCCATGAAAGGACGTTTATCTGTTCTTGTCTCAACCTGTCTGTTCAACTGAGAGAGGGCTACCACAGGAACATCCAGCTCTTTGGCCAGCGCCTTCAGTGAACGGCTTATTTCAGATATTTCCTGCTCCCTCGGCAGTGACATATTTCTGCCTCTCATCAATTGAAGATAATCCAGAACAATGAGTCCAAGACCTTTTTCAGCCTTTAATCTTCTCGATTTCGCCTTCATTTCCAGAGCAGAAATAGCCGGTGTATCATCGATAAAAATTGATGCTTCGGACAGTCTTCCGGCAGCAGTTGTAAGCTTCGGCCAATCCGTCTCACCCAAAAATCCTTTTCTCAAACGTTGAGAATCTACCCTCGCTTCCGACGAAAGCATTCGAATGGCAAGTTGTTCTTTGGACATCTCCAGTGAAAACAAGGCTACCGAAATTCCCATTTCAATGGCCGCATTCTGGGCTATATTGATTGCCAGGGCCGTTTTTCCCATACTCGGCCGTCCTGCTATAATTACAAGATCGGATTTCTGAAAACCCGAAGTAATCCTGTCCAATTCTTCAAAACCTGTTGTGATCCCTGTTATGAGGGCCTTTTTCTCATAAAGCTTTTCTATAGCCTTAAAGCTATCTTTAATTATGTCCTTTAAAGGGAAAAAAGAGGGCTTTATCTTGTTTTCGGATATTTCAAATATGGCATGCTCTGCATCATCAAGAACATTTTCCACGTCCGCAGTTGTATTATAACTTTTATTGAGTATCTCAGTAGAGGCGCCTATTAATCGACGTAGAATCGATTTTTCTTTAACAATCTTTGAATAGTATGCAATATTTGCGGCGGATGGAACATTGTCAACAAGGGATGCCAGGTATGCCACTCCCCCGACATCGTCGATCTGTTTTTTGTCCCGCAAAATATTGCTCAGGGTAATCAGATCACTCGGTTCGTTCTTTTCGGATAGATCAACAATAGACAAGAAGATTTTTCTATGTGCTTCGCCATAAAAATCATCTACTTTCAGTATCTCCAGAACGCTGTTTACAGCGTGGTTGTCCAGCAGGATTCCCCCAAGAATCGATTGCTCAGCCTCAATATTCTGAGGTGGAATTTTATGCAATGAGTAATCTATATCCTTCATTATGAAGTTCCCTACTCCTCGCTAATAACGACAACCTTGATCTTTGCAGTAACCTCAGGATATATTTTTATCTCTACGGGAAACTCTCCGAGGGTTTTGATCGGCTCTTCGATTTTGATATTTTTTCTTTCGATTTTAAATTCCTGATCGGCAAGAGCCTTCTCTATGTCCTTGGCTGTAACAGAACCGAACAACTTTCCCTGTTCACCTTCCTTCCTGTAGATAGGACAGGTTAAGCCTTCAAGCTTTTCACGTAATAATTCCGCTTTTTTTCTCTGTTTTTGGGCTTTTTCCTCTATATTTCTCTTTTCATGGGTCAAAGCCTTTATGTTTTTAGTACTTGCCTCTATTGCCAACCCCTTGGGAATGAGAAAATTTCTCGCATAGCCGTCAGAAACTTTTATCATATCTCCTATTTTTCCAAGAGACTCAACGTTCTCTTTCAAAATTACCTTCATGAAAACCTCCTCCAAAAGTTTAAAGTTTAAAGTTTCAAGTTTCAAGTGGTTTTCAGAAACCTGAAACCTGAAACTTTAAACTCTATTTCACCTTTTCAAGCTTTCTGAAATCGGCCCACACATCAATCAATCCCAGGCCAATCACAAGAAGAAGTAAAAATTGCTGAGCGAATATCAGAAAATAACCCAATATCCTGACGAATACAGGCATGCTTTTCTTATTAAAGTAAAAATTTATTATAGAGAGACCCTGAAACAAATAGAAAAACAGCAAAACAACGAGCATATTCAGGCCTGCTATTTTTATTCCTCTGACAGGAAGTAATATAAGTATCCCCGATATGATAACAAGCCAGACATACTTATCAGGAATTTTCCAGCGGGAAAGATCACCAAAGTCAGGATACCACATCCCGTTTTTTTGAAATAACAGCCTGCCGGCCAGGATATTCAACCACACAAAAAAAGATGTGCCTACCAAAACAATCGCAGGGAAAAGATTGGTAAGAAATCGCGTTATATGACCTGCATTGCGCCTTAACAGCTCGGCCTGTTCAGAAGAACCACTCAGTTGAAAATATACATTAATATTCTCTTTAACCGTCTCGGCTATATAAGATTCGATCAGATACAATGGCCCTTTCCACTGGGTGAAACTGAAATAGAGAAGGAATATCAACCCGAGCGCCAGTAGAGCCACGGCGGAATAGAACACGGTTATTTCAACGGAATGATTTCTTCTTAACACCTCGGAGAGAATGGGGCCTAAAGAGCCCAACAGGAAAAGGTTGAGAAACGTAGCTTGAGAATCCACAAATCTCAGGGCAATTACCACGAATGACAAAGACAGCAGGAATATCAAGACACCCTGCACTCTTCCCAGTTTAGAATAATAATACAGTATCGGCAACGGTGCCAACATTGCCCCAATGGAGCCGAAAATAGAGATTGTACCTGCAAGAAGAAAAACAAGAGAGGATATGGCAATGCCCGAAATGAAATTTCTGTTAAATATACCGTCCCCTATTCTTTTCAAGGTTTAGTCCCATCCTCAAAAACAATCTCTTTCAAAAATTTCATCGACCTTCTGAAGCCACGAAAGGCAATAGGGCCAGGTTTCTTGCTCTTTTAATGGCTTTTGTCACTTCTCTCTGATGCTTGGCACAGTTTCCGGAAATCCTTCTCGGTACAATTTTACCTCTTTCAGTTAAATAATATTTTAATAAATCCGGCTTCTTGTAATCTATTTTCGTACTTGAATTCGCACAGAACCGGCAAACCTTCTTTCTCGTAAAGAATTTGCGTTTCGGTCTTGGTGCTGCAGGTCGGGCAGATCTGGTATTCCGATTATCCGAGTAATTACTTGTATTCACCATTTTCTATTCCTCTACCCTCTCTTCCTCTTTTTCTGTAATTTGTTCTGCAGGTTCTGCCAGGGGTTCTTCCGCATGAGAGGTGTCATCTCCCCCCGATTCCTTACCTGCTTCTTCTATCTTTTCGCCTTCTGGAGCAACATCGGTTATAACCTCTTCCCTTGCATCGGCAATCTCACGCTCAATTTCCTCCATATCAACCTTATCACTGAGATTAACAGATTGGAACCTGAGAATATTCTCATCATACTTGAGATTTCTCTCGAACTCCGCGAGCACTTCGTGTTCACCGACGAACTCAATTAAAATGTAATTACCATCATTTCTTTTCTGAATTGGATAGGCAAGTTTTCTCTTTCCCCATTTATCGACTTTTACCACAACGCCGTTTTGCGACGTAATGATTGTCTTATAACGCTCGATAATACCTTCCATTTCTTCAGGGGACAAATCGGCAAGGGTAATGAATATTGTTTCGTATCTCCTCAAAATATTACCTCCTCTCGGCTCTTTATCCCGAATACTAAATTCGGGCAAGGAGTCTTAATTAGATTTTAAAAATTGCGATCCTGTTTATAATATACTTCTACAGAAATCAAGATTTTTATGATGAACTCAGAAAGAAACTTATGCACTTTTATACACATATTTTCGGCATGTGTCAATGATCATCATTTTGTTTAAAGTGAAAAGGTTAAAGAATTAAAAATGTTATCAGAGATGTTCACGACAGACTCTTAATGCCTCCAACACACTTGCATGCTGCATTTACAAGGGGATACATGATCGGAGATGGAGTAAGGGCAGGATGAGTACCCATCTGGAACATGATTATATCACTGGCTGTCATTCTATGTTGAATACATGCACTGACTACATTAATCATTTCACCGACGGATTTACCTCCTGACAAACCGCCTCCGAGAAGAACACCCGTATCT
This sequence comes from uncultured Syntrophaceae bacterium, assembly GCA_964523565.1. Classification (GTDB taxonomy): domain Bacteria; phylum Desulfobacterota; class Syntrophia; order Syntrophales; family UBA6807; genus CAZGAK01. The sequence goes on from CAZGAK010000042.1 coordinate 5,310, forward strand.
TTGGCAAAGATAAGCTTCAACTTTACTACACTGGATCCAGGTATTCCTGCCGGATGTGTGTCTGTTGTTGTTTCTGTCCCTATAACTATCTTGCATCCTGCTTCTTTTGCATATCTTTCGGTTATTCCGGCTGCGGCAAAGGCCCTCTCATTGATCAAAGTTGAAAATACACCTACCGTACCCATGTTATAGTGGGTTGGTGAAAACAGATTTGCTCCCACAATTCGCGCCTCTGAACTACCTACCGAAGCAAGCATAATACCACTCGGCCTGCCATCAAAAAAAGAGAACTTTTCGGCACAATCACCGCAGGCAAAAACATCCACGTCAGTAACTGTCCGCATGTGTCTGTCTACTTTAATAGCATTTCTAAATCCCAATTCGATACCTGCTTTTTCGGCAAGAGACGTATTGGGGACGGCTCCCAAACCAAGAATGACCATATCTGCATTTATCTTTTCACCGTTTGTCAATTCAACACCGGTTACCTTTTCATCACCAAGAATGGACACCACTTTTTCATTCGTGACAATTTTTACGCCCGTCTCCGCTAAAGCAGCTTCGGCCTCCTCACAAAATTCCTCATCCATGGCAACCTGCAGGCAGTGTGGCAGCATCTCTACAACGGTTATATTAATATCCCTGTTTTTTCTGCATTCATCAGCAAACTCTACACCTATAAATCCACCACCGATTATGACAACATTTTCTACCTTATCCATCTGATAGAGTAAGTGCCATAAATAACTGAGGTCTTTTTGCACAGGGAAGACCCCTTTCTTATCAACCCCGTGAATGGGCGGGACAAGGGGGAGCGAACCAGTGGCAAAAACCAACTTTTCATATCCAACAGTCTCCCCACTTGCAAGCAGAACGACCTTCTTTGACCTGTCCACATCAATGGCATCATCTTGAATTAACTCTATCTGGTTACTCTCCAAAAGACGATCGGGTATAATATTTTTTTCAGGCGTAGCTACCGTGCCAAATAGATAGGGAATACCGCATGGAACTTGTACTTTAACCTCTTTTCTGATCATGGCAATTGTTTTATCGGGATAATGATTCCTGCAGCTCATACCTGCAGAAATCCCCATCGTTCCTCCTAAGATAACAACGTCTCTTTTTCTCATCCAAATTTTCTCCTTTGTTTATGTAACTTATCGTAGCATGGTGAATTTGACTTATCAATCAATTTGAAAAAATATAAATATGAACCCAGCACTCTCCCCGATTTTGCCGATATTTTTTCTGACATGACACTTGAAAATCATGGGGAAAAGGTGTATCGCCTTACTCGTTCATATCGGAATTTACTTTTCGTTTATTGCTGACAACGCTTCATACGATCTCAGGAAATCTTTTCTTTTTCGAGACAAAGGAGTACGGAATGGATAAAAATATTTCATTAACGATCGATGTAAGGAAATTGGAGGCAAAAAACCGGTCAAACCATCTTGGAAGTTGCAGTTGTACTAACAAAAATATTCCTTGATAAGTTCGCAAAAGTCACGATATGGAATATATGATCACAACACAAAAGCACAACTACTTGCAATTACTGGATTCCCGGTCAGATCAGGAATAACAAGGTGGCGGGGAAATTACTTTTTACGAAGCAGTCTTCCTTATATTCTAAAATTTACAGGTCTGTTTCATTGTGCTTGAAAATTAGGGAAAAATGAGATATGTTCCCATCGATTTTAGATCTTTAGCAGCGTTCCTTACCTTAGCTATTTTATATCTTTAAAATTATTCCATAAATTAAGGAGCACAAAATGGATAAAAAATTGATAATTACGATTGATGGAAAGGAAGTCGAAGCATCTTCAGGACAAACTGTTCTGGAAGTGGCAAAAGAAAACGGCATATATATCCCGACTCTTTGTCATTACGAGGGAACCACAAACCCGGGCGCATGCCGCGTCTGTGTTGTTGAGGTTGAAAATGCGAGGACCCTTGTGGCTTCATGCTGTATGCCGGTCAGCCCCGGCATGGTTATTAAAACCGATACGGACAGGGTAAAGGAATCTCGAAAATTAGTGGTTGAATTGTTATGGGCTTCAGGTGATCATAATTGTCTCACGTGCGAGAAAAATGGAAATTGCGAACTCCAGGACCTGGTCTATCAAATGGAAATCGAGGAACCCCGGTTTAAGATTGAACCTCCCGGGTATGAAATCGAGCAGACCAATTCAATGATTCAGAGAGATCTCAACAAATGTATTCTTTGTGGTCGATGCGTACGGGTTTGTAATGAAATCCAGGTTAATGAAGTCCTTGATTTTTCCATGCGCGGATCACATTCAAAGGTAGGTCCCGCTTTCGACGCGGATTACATTGATTCTGAATGTGTGTTTTGCGGGGAATGCGTCGATGCCTGTCCTGTCGGAGCCATAACATTCAAACAGGCAAGATTTGCGGGACGTCCCTGGGAACTTGAAAAGGTACGGACTACCTGCACTTATTGTGGAGTAGGCTGTCAACTTGATCTTAATATACACAATGGTAAAATTGTTAAGGTAACGGGCAACAGGGAGTATGGAAACCCGAATCAGGGAAGTCTCTGTGTCAAAGGCAGATTCGGAATGGACTTTGTTGACAGCCCTGATCGCCTCAAGACCCCCTTGATCCGAAAAGACGGTGAATTGAAAGAGGCAAGCTGGGATGAAGCTTACGATTTAATAGCGGAAAAATTTACCGCTATTAAGGAAAAACACGGGGCAGACAGCATTGCGGGATTTTCCTCCGCGCGCTGTACCAATGAAGAAAATTATCTGTTTCAGAAATTAATGAGAGCGGTGATCGGTACAAACAATGTTGATCACTGCGCCCGTCTCTGACACTCCGTTACGGTGGCCGGTCTGGCTGCCGCATTCGGAAGTGGCGCAATGACAAACTCCATTGATGAAATAGAATTCACCGACGTGATCCTTGCGACGGGAACCAATACAACGGAAAACCACCCCGTAATAGGGACAAGAATTAAAAGGGCGGTCCGTCAACAAGGCGCGAAGCTGATTGTAATCGATCCACGGGAGATTGGTCTCGTAAGGTACGCAAATATATGGCTCCGCCAAAAACCGGGAACTGACGCAGCCGTCATAAACGGACTGATGAATGTCATAATTAACGAAGACATCTACGCAAAAGATTATATAAAATCACGCACTGAAGGCTTTGAAGCCATGAAGAAGGTCGTGGAAAAATATACTCCTGAATATGTCGAGGAGATTTCCGGCGTTCCTGCCGAAGACCTCAAGAGAGCTGCACGTCTGTATGCAACGGCAAATAAAGCGGCCATCCTTTATACCATGGGTATTACCCAGCATACAACGGGAACAGACAATGTAAAATCATGCGCTAATCTGGCAATGTTATGCGGCAATGTAGGTATTGAAGGTGGAGGGGTCAATCCATTGAGGGGACAGAACAATGTCCAGGGCGCTTGTGATATGGGAGCACTTCCCAATGTATTCCCGGCCTACCAGCAGGTTGCAAACGATGAAGCCAGAACAAAATTTGAAAAGGCATGGAGTGTTTCACTCTCAGGAACACCGGGAATAACGGTTACTGAAGTCCCAGATGCTGTAATGAATGGAAAGGTAAAGGCCCTCTATATTATGGGTGAAAATCCGATGTTGAGCGACCCGGATTTATCACACCTTGAAAAAGCTCTGAAAAAACTCGAATTCGTTGTGACACAGGACATTTTTCTTAATGAAACAGCAGAATTTGCAGATGTTGTGTTGCCGGCAGCCTGCTTCGCTGAGAAAAATGGCACCTTCAGTAATACGGAGAGGAGAGTTCAGTTAATTAGAAAAGCCGTTGACGCCCCTGGCGATGCAAAACCGGACTGGCTGATCATATCCGAGCTGGCAACAAAGATGGGTTATACGATGAATTATTCCTCTGCCGAAGAAATCATGACCGAAATTAACGAGCTGACTCCAAGTTATGCCGGCATCACCTATGAGCGACTCGAGAAAGAAGGAATACAGTGGCCCTGCCCCAACATAGACCATCCTGGCACAAAATATCTGCATAAAGATAAATTTACCAGGGGACTTGGACAGTTCCATCCTGTCGAATACATACCACCTGCAGAGTTACCGGACGATGAATATCCTTACATTCTCTCGACAGGTCGGGTTCTTTATCATTACCACACAGGTACAATGAGCCGGCGAACCAAGGGTCTGGTTGAAAGGGCTTCAGAAAGCCTGGTAGAGATTAATCCCCGTGATGCGGAGAATTTAGGTGTTGAAGAAGGTAAAATCATAAAGGTAACCTCCAGGCGGGGAAGTGTCCAGGCAAAGGCAACAATAACTAATCGCTCGCCCGAGGGCACAATCTTTATGAATTTTCACTTCAGAGAGGTTGCCGTTAATCTGCTTACCAACCCGGCACTCGATCCCATCGGGAAAATTCCCGAATATAAGGTCTGCGCGGTGAAGGTTGAAGCAGCTTAGGAAATAAAATTTAAGATTTTTTGGAGGTAAAATATGCCAAGATGGAAGTACAAAACAAATATTATTGACCTGGATACTGTCGTTCCCCCGGAATTTATTGAATGCGACGAAAAAGGATCTTGTGAGATCAAGGGTCTGCCGGGCGGATTAGAAAAATTTAAGGGTATCCTTGACCACGAAGGTGAAAGCGAGTGGGAATTGATCCAATGTCACAATCATGGCGGTAAGTTACTCTGCATATGGAAAAAGGAAGTAAAGGAAGCATTTGTCAGCTAAAAAAAAAACATACCCGACAGCTAAACTAAACGGAAAGTTTCAAGGGTGTGACCAACTTTCTATTACCGAATGGATTTTTTAAGGATAGCTGCTCCATCGGAATAAAAATGATTGTTGATTTTCAAGCCCAAACAACAGGGTTCGATATACATGAGCTTTTATGAAGTTTCGGTCCACCACAAGAATCTTATCAGTACACATGGAAGAATAGTTCTGTTTTTTGAACTTTGATTACTTTTTTAAAATATACATCAGGAGGGTTAGTTATGGCTTTTAATGCACCAGCGAAAATGGTGGGTCTTATTGGAAACGCCGGAGTCTACAAATCAAAGCTTTCAGTATTTCAACTGCTTATTCGAGGCTTTATGGCAGGCGCTTACATCGCGATTGGAGGAGCGTTATGTACCGTATGTGTTACAGGGGTATCAGCACATCTTGGTCCCGGAATTGCAAAACTTATTGGCGGATCTGTGTTCCCCGTCGGCTTGATCGCGATTGTTTTAACGGGAATGGAACTTTTTACAGGTGACTGTATGATCGTACCCATGGCCGCAATGATGAAACGTGCAACCTGGGGCGATGTTCTCAGAAACTGGGGCTGGGTTTATATAGGAAATATCGTAGGATCATTTTTCTATGCCTATTTAATGGCGGTAGGTCCCTTTGTAACCGGTCAGGCAGACGGCACAATGGCCGTTAACGCCTTTGGTCTAACGGCTGTAGGTATTGCAACGGGTAAAGTTCTGACATACAAAGCAGTCGGAGCGGCCGGTCTATGGTCATGCTTTATGAAGGCCATCGGCTGTAACTTCCTGGTCAATATAGCCATCCTTCTTGCCATCACTGCAGACGACATAATCGGCAAGTTCTTCGGAATCTGGTTCCCCATCATGGCATTCGTTGCCTCCGGTTTCGAGCATTGCGTGGCCAATATGTATTTCCTGCCTGTCGGGAAATTTCTGACAGACTGGTATCCGGCAGTTATCGCAAAGCAGGGGGGCCTTCTGGCAGCCAATAACGGTCTTTCCTGGGCCGACATATGGTTATGGAACATCTTTCCTGTTACGATCGGAAATATTTTTGGCGGATTTCTCTTCATCGGGGTTGTTTACTTCCTGATGTTCAGAAATGAAGTGCCTCAAGAATAGGGATAGCATAAATTGTCAGTATTTGCCTGGGCAACATTTGTTATATGTACCGTAGCAGTGATTTTTCACTACATGACAGTAGGGGACACATCTTTTCTACTCTATGCAATACCTGGTCTGATCCTGTTGTTGGCCATTCCTCTTATATTGAGCTGGATGAGCAGGAAGACTTTTTTGCAGGCAAGTGAAGAATACGGCCCTCAAGCCCGACTATACAAGATAGGCAAGATTAACCTGGGAATGACAGGAAGTGCTGTCAAGGTGTCGGGCACGGTACGGAAGATTAGCTTTAAATGGTTGAACAGACCCCACTTTCAGGTTGAAGATGAAACGGCAAAAATCAGGGTGATCATGTTTACTTCGCCCATGGAAGAAATAAAGGCAGAAGATAAGGTTGAAGTCCTTGGCATGGTAATGAAAAATTTATTTGATCGTAAAACCCCGGCCATATCTGCCGTAAGCATAAAAAAGATTGATTAGGAGGATATTATGGATGCACGAGAAGTAAGATTTACTCTTGGATTTGTTTTGTTGGGATTAGCACCCATTCTCGCGACCGCAGGCGGCGCGGGATTAGGAGCGTTGATCTTTTCGGCCGGATTGCTGATTGCAACGTTAACAGCCTTTGCCTGACATTAATCTAAGCACGGGGAAATAAATTTTCCCAGATAAAGATAAAGGGGTTGGAATACATCATTCCAACCCCTTTATCTTTTCTGCCCGGCGAACTATTTATCTACTTTGTATTCGGTTGTAACTTTATAACCGGATTCCTTGAAAACCTTACAAAGATCTGTAACGTCATCCGTATTTACCCTGATCACAGTTGTACGCATATCGCTCTTTTCACTGCTTATGGCAGAGACAATTGACATGATTGTAAGCCCCATACTGTTTATGATACTGGATATTTTCTCAATTTCTCCCATATCGATCGAGAGGGCTAACTCTATCCGGGAGCTGGGCGTGTCCATTCCCATGAACTCAAGGAGCACATTCAGCATATCACATGTTGTAATAATGCCGACGAGTTCATCATTTACCACGACTGGCAAGCTGTTAACGTGTTTTTCATTAATCAGCTTTGCGGCCGCTTCTATGGTTGTTCCCGGTGAAACAGTGTGAAGTTTCTTCGTCATAATTTCCCGAGCCTTCATCTCGGAAAGAAGATAATTAATTTCATGAACCGAGAGGGTACTCGCCGGAGAAGCCGAGTTCTCACGAATGTTTCTATCTGTAATGATACCGACCAATTTTTTTCCTTCCACCACTGGAACCTGATGGACATCATACTGCTTCAAAATATTCTTGACTTTCAATATACTTGTGTCAGGCGTTACGGTTATCAAGTTCCTTGCCATTCTTCTTCCCACAAACATGGTGTACCTCCGGATTCACATTCTTCTTATTATGAAAGCTGCCCTGCCATTTTTCTCGTTCTCTTTTTCAGTTTGCCTATCTTCTTTCTAATCTTTCTCGCTACAATCTTATCACCTTTTTCTCGAATATCAGCCACTTCCTGCTTCAATAACTTTATCTCTTTTTTCACATCAATTATATTTGCAACTGATTTTTTTCTTACGGTCTTTAACGGAACGCCTTTTGCGGCCTTTATGGCATCAATCAACTCTTCCTTCTTCATAGCACTTACGCCATGAATCCCCTCGATGGCACGCGCCATTTCCTTCAGTTCTTTGACCGTATGTTTTTCCAGAAGTTTTTCTTCTGTCATAATATTTTCCCTCCCCCATTAATTTTACAAGCGATTCAAGCGAAAAAACATCCACCCCATTTAGAATCTATAGCATAACGACTTTGATAAAATCAAACTGATTTATGAGCGAACCGTACTTGCCATATAATAAGATACCATTTAGATGTGTTCTTGACAGATATATGCATTTTCCATATATTCATCGAACCTAAACTCTCAGAATCGAAAGAAAATATATGAACAGTCACAAAACAGCCACATTGTCCGATATTCAAGGGCTATACAAAAAAATCCATTCTCATCTGAAGAACGTCATGACAGCGGACAGGTATGTCATCATCGGGAAACTTAATATCATAAAGAAGATGATCAAGAGCGGTTCGGATAATGAAAAAATTTTCATGAGACTTCACAATCTTGAGAAAAAATTAAATCAATCCATCAAAAACAGATTGCACCGCAAAGCCCGTGTACCCAAAACAATCTACCCGGAACTGCTTCCTATTCTCACGAAAAAAGACGAAATTGCAGAGTCTATAAAAAGGCACCAGGTTGTTGTTATCACCGGAGAAACAGGTTCCGGAAAGACGACCCAGATCCCAAAGATGTGCATTGAAGCCGGTCGGGGCATAGATGGAATGATCGGCTGCACACAGCCTCGAAGGATCGCCACAACTACTGTATCCCGGAGGATAGCAGAGGAAATAGGAGAACAATTGGGTAAATCGGTAGGATACAAGATCCGCTTCGATGACAGGAGTAATCGCGGAAACTACATCAAGTTGATGACCGACGGTGTTCTCCTTATGGAAACCCAGGCAGACCCTTATCTTAATGAATATGACACCCTGATCATTGATGAAGCCCATGAAAGAAGCATGAACATAGACTTCATTCTCGGCATACTGAAAAAACTCCTCAAAAAGAGAAAGGACCTCAAGCTCATCATTACGTCGGCTACCATAGACACGGAGAAATTCTCCCGTGCCTTCAATGACGCACCCATCATAGAGGTGTCCGGAAGAATGTATCCGGTTGAGGTCCGTTATCTCCCTATTGATGAAAAACTGGAGGAAAGTGGCGAGATTTCTTACGTTGATGCGGCAGTTCATGCTGTGGGTCAGCTGAAAAAAGAAAAGCGACGGGGGGATATGCTCATTTTTATGCCTGCGGAACAGGATATCCGCGAGACCTGCGACATTCTAACGGCAAAAAAATATAAAGATACGAAGGTTCTCCCTCTTTTCGCACGTCTATCATCTGCCGAGCAGAAGCGCATCTTCAAAATCATACAGGAGCAGAAAATCGTAGTTGCCACCAATATAGCAGAAACGTCAATTACCATCCCCGGTATCCGGTATGTGATTGACACCGGCTTCGCACGGATATCCGAGTACAATGCCAGAACCAGGACCAGGGGCCTTCCCATAAAGACTGTATCCAAAAGCAGTGCCGACCAGAGGAAGGGGCGTTGCGGAAGAGTGCAGGACGGCATTTGCATTCGTCTATATTCGGAAGAGGATTATGACAATCGTCCCCTTTTCACACATCCTGAAATCCTGCGCTCTAATCTGGCCGAGGTTATCCTCAGGATGATCGCTTTGAAAATGGAAGACATTTCATCTTTTCCATTCATAGACCCGCCAGGCCCAAAAAACATCAAGGATGGAATTGATATCCTTGAGGAACTTGATGCAATTCGAACTGAAAAGAAGAAAAAAGGCGGTGGTGTCTCATCCGCACTTACTCAAAAAGGAAGGATGATGGCCCGTCTGCCCATCGATCCCAGAACATCAAGAATGATTATTGAGGCAGAAAAAGAGGGTTGTGTTAAAGAAATCCTGATTATCGCTTCCGCGTTAAGCACGCAGGATCCAAGAGAAAGGCCTCTCGAAAAAGAAGCCGCGGCAGATCAGGTGCATAAAGCCTTTGTCAACCCCTCTTCCGATTTTATTACACTTCTCAATATCTGGAACAAATACAACGACATGTGGAATATATTGAAAACCCAAAATAAAATGAGGAAATTCTGCGCCGAACATTATCTTTCCTTCAGAAGGATGAGGGAGTGGAAGGACATCCATGGCCAGATTGCGACAATCCTCAAAGAAGAGAAATTTCAGATAAGGAAGAAAAAAGCGCTTCAGGGCGACGACCTCTATAAAGGAATCCACAAATCGATCCTCAGCGGACACCTTTCAAATATTGCCACTAAAGAAAAAAAGAATTTCTACAAAAAAGCAAAAGGTAAAGAAGTCATGCTCTTCCCCGGTTCAGGTGTTTTCAATAAGGGAGGAGATTGGATCGTCGCGGCGGAAATAATAGAAACTTCAAGGCTTTTTGCCCGAACAGTCGCCAATATAAAAAGTGAATGGATGGAAGAAGTGGGAGGTAATCTCTGCAAATCCACATTCTCAAATCCGCACTGGGATAATAAACGTGGAGAAGTCGTGGCCTCAGAACAGGTTACCCTTTACGGCCTCGTTATCGTCTCAGGAAGATCCGTCTCTTATGGTAACATCAACCCGGAAGAATCAACGGAGATTTTTATCCGAAGCGCCCTCGTGGAAGGGGAAATAAAAAAGTCCTTCCCATTTCTGATTCACAACCAAAAACTGATCGAAAAGATAACCAGCATGGAAGACAAGATCAGAAAACGGGACATCCTCGTTAGTGAAGATGCCCTGGCTCAATTTTACGAAAAACATCTTAAAGATATTTATGATATCAGAACGTTGCAAAAAATGATCAGGGAACGGGGCGGAGATGATTTTCTCAAGATGACAGAAGAAGACATCAGGAACTATCATCCGGAAGAAGAACTTTCTCTTTACCCTGATGAAATTTCTTTAGGCAATACATGCCTTCCATGTTCATATCGTTTCGATCTCGGAAAACCTGAAGACGGTGTAACCGTAAAGATTCCCGCAAGCCTCGCGTCAATCGTTCCTCTGGAATCAATGGACTGGACTGTTTCGGGCCTTCTCCGGGAAAAGATCTCCCTGCTGATAAAAGGTCTTCCCAAAAACTACAGGAAAAAGCTGGTTCCTGTTGCTCGAACGATAGACATCATCATGGATGAAATGAAGAAGGGAGACGGCTCTCTGCTGTCAGCCCTGGGCAAGTTTATCCATGAAAGATTTGGCATCGATATACCTGCCAAGGCATGGCCTTCGGATACCCTTCCCGATTATCTGAAGATGCGTATCTCCATTGTCGATGCGAAGGGAAAGGAAGTCTTTTCAGGTCGGGACTTTCAGCACCTGCCGCGAGATATCCCCCATGAAAAATCTTCCGCCTTTAAAAAGGCAAAATCGACATGGGAGAAAACAGGATTGACTACCTGGGATTTTGGAGAGCTTCCGGAACGCATCGAATTGAAAAGCAATAACGGCATAGCGAATTTTGCCTTTCCCGCACTCGAAAAAGGCAGCGGATGTGTCAATATACGTCTCTTTACGGATAAGAATGAGGCTGAAGATTCCCACAGAGAAGGAGTGATGGCACTCTATGAACTTCATTTAAAAAAGGACTTACAGTACCTGAAAAAAAGTCTCGCACTAAAGGGAAAGGTGAAGACCTGGGCCAATTACTTTGGCGGGGCAAAGCGCCTTGAAGAAAACCTTTACAAAAGAGTGATTTCTTCCCTTTTTGATCAAGCCATTCGAAACGAGACATCCTTTTCCGAACATGCCAATAAGTTAAAATCCGCAATTCTCCTGAAAGGACAGGAACTGCTTCATAAAATAGAACCTGTCCTGGAAGCCTACCATGAAACGCGGTCGGTACTGCACGATCTGCAAACGGCGAACCGGTCGAGTAGATCAGCCGCCAACCTTATCGAAGAGATCAGGAATGACCTTAATCGCTTAATGCCTGAAAATTTTCTGGAATTATACGACAGCGACAGGCTGTCCCAAATACCACGATACCTGAAAGCCCTCACAATCCGGGTGGAAAGAGGAATCATTCATTTAGAGAGGGATCGCGTTAAATTGAATGATTTTAAAGTCTTTTATGATTATCTCCAGGATTTTCGTAATAGTATGTCCCCTCGCGCATCAGCAGAAAAGAGAAAGGCAGTAGAGGAATTTGCGTGGATGGTGGAGGAATACAAGGTCTCTCTCTTCGCCCAGGAACTGAAAACATCATTTCCTGTTTCAAAGAAAAGACTGGAAAAAAAAATCAAAGAGGTCGAGCGAATTGCGTAGATGCGATGGGCAATCATGAAAAAATTCAAACCCCTACCTGTGTTCCTTTTCCGATCCTGACACCGGCTCTATCGAAAACCGGTATTATTCGTAGCATATTAGAGACTGATTTGCTATAAGACGTCGACATACGAAACACTATACACATAATTTTCTTCAATCACGAATGTAGCTTGGTGCTGAATTAATGAAAAAACCGAATGGATATCAACGCAAGTATTTACGCGGTCTCGCCCACGGCATGAAAACGACTGTGATGATCGGACAAAAAGGCATCACAGACATGGTAATCAATGAAATCGATGAGGCTCTTGAACGGCACGAGCTTATCAAGGTAAAATTCACTGATTTCAAGGAAAAGATGCAAAAAAAAGATTTTGCATACACCATAGAAGAAAAAACAAAGTCCCACCTTGTGGGAATGATCGGCCATACGGTAATGTTTTACAGACAGAGCAGCGATCCGAAAAAACGAAAAATCAGCGTTCCGGAGCGATAAGACGTATGCGATTTCAGAAATAGATCTGCTGACACGGATTTTTCTGCTATTTAAGTCCCCGGAATTCCTAACACACGCTTTTTGTTGATATAAATTGAATATCAATACCTTGCCTTTCTTATCATCGTCCAAGAGATTAAGCAGCTGAAGATCTAAGCAGACAACGACGATATGCGATTCTTATATTCAAAATTGCTGCATTAAAGAGCGGTGGCAATTATCATTACTCTTGCATGCATTCAGGGTAGTCATGACATAATAAAGTTGTCTTTAATTCTCGATTTGACAGTTCCTTAATGTTGAGTCGAGAAGAGATGAGAAGATTAACAATTGCAATAACACCAAATTGTTCATTATTCCTTCAGAGGCACCTTGTATCCCATCAACTGAGGCGTCTGCGTATTATTGTATTGTTTCCTTGCAATGCGCTCTACCTGTGGTTTCACGTAAGTGAACAAATCACTAACAGCAAGTGAACCATTCTGTTTCACAATATTAGCTTCCTTTATTCCCTTGAGCATAAAGTAGGTAAAGAGCCCGTGACTTTTTTCTTCATACGTCGAGCTGATTTGTTTGTTCGATGCAGCAGCCATAACTGTTACGTTCTCGGGGATAGCAAGTACATTTTGCAAAGTCATAACAAGAGGCCGTGCTCCTTTGGCAAGAACGGACCTCCCGCCAGCGCCGGAAAAACAAGAATCCAGTACAACGATAATGTCTCTTGCCGGTAGCCTTCCAAGCTGGCCATATAATTTTTGTAACGAATAGCCTGTATCATCTATAAAGGAAGGGTCACCATCATAAGGGACAAGATATGCGTCTCCTGTATTGGGGTTTGGAGCCCCGTGTCCCGAATAGTAGATAAAAACAGAACTATCTTTTTCGACATTATTGGATAGCCATCTCCCGAGGTATTTATCAAAGTCACTTTTTGAAGCCTTGTCATTCAACAAGATGACAACATTCTCCTTGGTATACCCCATTACATTGAAGAGATATTCAGCTACAATCTCTGCATCATGTGTTGCAAAATCGGCTGACGGCAGCTTCTGACGATATCTTTCAATACCGATTATTATTGCATAAGCGTTTTTATTTGGTTTCGATTTTACAACCGGAGGCTCATCAACATCTGAAACCGCTTGTTTTAAAGCCGCCGTCTGAGCGAATTGAGATGCCGTTGGAATATCAGGCAACGTGCCTCCTGAAGCGATAAATATCTGCCTTAATGCCAGGAGACTGTCATCTTGATCAACAACCTTGGCAAGATCCTGGAAAGCGTTGGCAAGTGTTGTTTTAGGGTCAATCCCGCTTGCTGTGCCCAGAAAAGACTTTTTCCAGATGTACGCACCGGTACTTGAGTTTATAATTGTTAATTCAAGAAAAACTTCCCCTTTTATGACTTGAGAGTCCGGCGATGCCCCGACATTGGCTCTCTTAATCAATCCTCTCAAGATAAATGGTGAAGGACCTTGCAGGATTCCTTTGCGATTGAGAGATTTCTTCACCAGGTCTTCAAATACTTCCGTGATGTCCCGATCGGATGTAATTGTTACGGTACCTGCGAATCCCCCTTTTCCGAGATTATCATACTGGCCAAGTATACTCCGGTTGGATCTGCCATCACGAAACCGATCGATAACAACTGTAAAAAGGGGTTCTCGCGCGACAACATCACTTGATACAGATGGTGCAAGATCTGAAACAGGTATGACTGTGGGAGCTTGGACTGTCGGGAAACATCCATATAAAACGGCAAGAAATATGTAGAGGAGCCCCAATCGCCATCTCATGGATTACCTCCCTGCGTTACCCGGTATTTCCAAATTATAAAGGGTTGTTCCCCATTCGCTTGCCAGTTCACTCAGAATCAACGACAGAGTCGTGTTGATCCCATTAATCCAGCCGGGACCCGGGTTGAATGCACTCCATCCGAAGTTATGGGACGGAGATATCCCTTTTGTCCTGAATATCTCACTGTTCTGGCCATTCAACACTGTCATGCTCCATGCTGCAGTGATATCACACGTCTCGCCCGTCAAGATCACATGCTCTTTATTCAATATTTGTCCTATTGTTAATTCGACTACTGCATCATATTGGCCCGGTTGAGGCAGATCGCGAAGCACCACGACCTGTCTGAATATCTGAGAGAATGTATCGTAAACAATTTTAGACAAATCACGTTCGAGCAGCAACCCCTCGGCACGCATATCAGCCGTCATATCCCTGGAATAACTGCCCTCCCCCTTGTAAAAGAGAGAATAAGGCATGGGGTCTTGAATAACAACGGCAACTAAGAGTGTCTTGACATTGGATGGGGCGATGTTCAGATTTGGTGTGATGGGTCTGAGCTCAACGGGCGGCGTCGTTGCACAACCAATTATCGCCCAAAATGCGGCAAATAACAAAGCATACGATAATCTTTTCATACCCAACCTCTCTTTTTTCAATGAGTTAACACAGTCGCTGAGTAACTGTACAAAACAGGGATTTGGGGGGAAACTTCATTTTTAATTGGTATTCTGAGAACAAAGGCTTTTGTTATCTGAGCTGTACAGAAAATATTTATCACAAATTTATATAAAGTCCAGCTATTTTAAATTCTTTCTAATCGAAATGTCGGGGAAAACAATAAAAACAACTTTTCAAGAAGTAATACGCAAGATATAGCAGCCGATCAGAACTTAAAAGATTGGAATGGTAGCCGAGTCTTTACTTGCAATAACCCTTCAATCTATGATCCGCCTGTTATGAATATTCTGTGGCGTAACGAAGTGATGACAGTATGATAGTACGTTGAAAAAATAAGGACCCGAGAATTTAATGGTATTCGTTTAATAGCATGATCAATTTCCTGAGAACAAAGGGTGGTGATACTTGCCAGCTCATAACTTCTCAAATACCTCATTTGTGAAGACTTCTAATCGGTAATCGTTGGACCTCCTACTGAAACAATTCTGAGGACTGGTAGGTGACGTCGAGGGCCGGCGCATATCATTTTTTCATGAACCGGACTCACTCAGTTCAAATACCTATACGTAACAAAATGAT
>CAZGAK010000043.1:0-2843 GCA_964523565.1 uncultured Syntrophaceae bacterium
GGAATCATCATCTCTCGTTAGGAGCACGGTATGCATAATTTGATGTTCATTTGCTTCCTCCTGAATCTTCAAATTATGTATTATAAGATGCGCTTAATATTCGCAATTGTCAACACTATTTTTTATGGTTTCAACTTTGACGTCTTCGTAAAAAGTCAAAAACTTGCCAAGTTGTCATTCCCGTGAAAACGAGAATCCAGTAATTACAAGCAGTTATGGATTCCCGATCAGGCCTGTCCTCGGCTTCGATCGGGGATCGGGAATGACAAAACGACAGAAATTCGGCCTTTTTACGAGACCATCAAGATTACCAGGCATATAAACTTTATGCCTGAATGGTGGTTACTTTGTAACAAGTCCTATTTTTTGAAAGTTCGGTTTTTCAGGGCTTCTTCATAAGCTCGAACCGCCTTGATCAGATTCTTCTCCTTGTCACGAAACTCAGAAAGAGAACTGTAGGCAGCTCCCAGATTATTCTGTATCCCGGCGTAGTTTTCAGGATATTTCTTGACCGTGTATATCTTCAGAGCCTCTTCATAGGCTTGTATTGCTTTAGTCAGGTTCTTCTCACTATCTTGAACCCCGGAAAGAACAAGATAGGCATTGCCAAGATTATTCTGAATCATGGCGTAGTCGACGGGGTATTTATCTGCCGTTTTCACCCTGAGAGATTTTTTATAAGCCTCAATTGCTCTGGTCAGATTCTCTTTCTCGTCTCGAATCTCGGAAAGAATGCGATAGGCATTACCGAGATTGTTCTGAGCCATGGAGTAATCAACAGGGTACTCGCCAACCGTGTATATTTTCAAAGCTTCTTCATAAACTCCGATTGCCCTGGTCAGGTTCTCCTCCTTGTCCCGAATCTCAGAAAGGGCAGAATAGGCAGCTCCCATATTATTCTGTGTCATGGCATAATTAACAGGGTATTTGCCAACCGTGTATATTTTCAAAGCTTCTTCATAAACTCCGATTGCCCTGGTCAGGTTCTCCTCCTTGTCCCGAATCTCAGAAAGAATAAGATAGGCATTACCAAAGTTATTCTGTGTCATTGCATAGTCAACAGGATATTTATCAAACGTGTATATTTTCAGAGATTCCTCGTAGGCTTGTATCGCTCTGGTCAGATTTTTCTCCTTATCGCGAATCTCAGAGAGAGTGCGGTAGGCATTGCCCAGGTTATTTTGCGTCATCGCATAGTCAACAGGATATTTCTCAACAGTATATATTTTCAGGACTGCTTCATAGACTCCGATTGCTTTGATAAGGTTCTCCTCCTTATCCCGAACCTCAGAAAGAGCACGATAGGCAGCTCCCAGATTGTTCTGTGTGCCGGCATAGTCAAGAGGATATTTGTCAAGCGTGTATATTTTCAGAACTGCTTCATAGACTCCGATTGCTTTGATAAGGTTCTCCTCCTTATCCCGAATCTCAGAAAGAATAAGGTAGACAGTTCCCAGATTATTCTGTGTCCCCGCATATTCAACGGGATATTTGTCAACAGTGTATATTTTCAGAGATTCTTCGTAGGCTTGAATTGCTTTAATCAAACTCGCCTCTTTATCCCGGGCACCGGAAAGAGTGAGACAGGCATCTCCAAGATTGTTCTGTGTCTCTGCATAATCGACAGGATGTTCCTTAATCGTTCTGATTTTCAGAGCTTGTGTAAAAGCCCGGAATGCCCTGGTCAAATTTTTATTCTTATCACGGATCTCGGAAAGAGAACGGTATGCGATTCCAAGATTATTCTGTGTCCCGGCATATTCAACAGGATATTTGTCAAGCGTTCTGATTTTTAAAGCTTCATCATAGGATTCGATCGAGCTATAAAGATTCTCCTCCTTTTCTCTAACTCCGGAAAGGATAAGGCAGGCCGTCCCGAGATTGTGCTGCGTAGTGGCATAGTCAACAGGATATTTCTCAAACGTCCTGATCTTCAGAGCTTCTTCATAGGATCTGATCGCGCTGTCAAGGTTTCCTTCTTTATCCCTAACACCGGCGAGAGCACGGTAGGCATCTCCCAGACCGTTCTGTATCATGGCATATTCAACAGGATATTTCTCAAACGTTCTGATCTTTAAAGCCTCACCATAGGATTCGATTGCTTCGACAAGATTTTTCTCCTTATTCTGGATCTTGTAAAGAGCATAGTAGTCGGCTCCCAGATTATTTCGTATGATGGCGTATTCAAGAGGATTCTTTTCAATGGTTTTAATTTTCAGAGCTTCTTCATAGGCCTCGCTTGCCTTGATCAGGTTCTCTTCTTTATTGCTTATTATGGCCAGGTTTTCGTAACAAATCCCTTCCTTATTTTTGACATGGCCATAGAGAGCTGTTTCTTTTTTCCCGGATAGCGTTTTCAAGACACTGTTGTATATCGCCAATGCGTCTTTCGTCATTTTTCTTTCCAACAGTCTATCTGCGCTATCTACTGAAGTAACAAGTATGGTTTCATAATTCTGCTGCTCTTTGTACACAAAAAAATTATAATATATGGATACCGCCAAAAAAGCCCCGAGAACGACACCTATTACTACGAACCACAGATTATTTTTGTTACTTTCTTCCACTTATATTCCCCCTCCCCTTTATCCCCTCCCGCCAGGGGAGAGGAAATCCGGCTTTATACGAATGGATCAATTTTAGTTTTATTGTGTTTTTCTAACCTTATTGAATCTTCAATTTCTGATTTGCATATATTCGATCTCTTTGCTTCAGATTGTTCAGATTGATTAAAATTCCCGCAGTTGTTCTATTCTTTCTTGCAATTCTTTCTAACGTATCCCCCCTCTTCACAATGTATATGGAAGTTTCAGGCTCTTGAATAGCCTCTGAAGGAATCCTGA
>CAZGAK010000043.1:2943-20635 GCA_964523565.1 uncultured Syntrophaceae bacterium
GCTTCTGACTGACATAGATCCGATCTCTCAGCTTCATGTCATTCAGCTTCAGTAAAGTGCTTATATCTGTGCCATACCTTCTCGCAATCCTTTCTAACGTATCTCCCCTTTTTACAATGTGCATGGAAGTCTTCGGCTCTTGAACAGCCTCCGGAGAAATCCTGAGCTTCTGACTGACATAGATCCGATCTCTCAGCTTCATGTCATTCAGCTTCAGTAATGTCCCCACCGTTGTTCCGCATTTCCCTGCAATCTTTTCAAGGGTATCTCCCTTTTTTACGACATATTGTGATGCCGATTTTGGCTTCGACGCTGATGTCGGGTATGGGGAGGAAACCTTAAGCCTCTGACCGACATATATACGGTTTCTGCTCTTTAGATGATTGAGTTTCTGAAGGTTTCTTACAGTTATGTTATGTCTTATGGCAATTGTCTCCAGAATATCACCCCTCTTCACGACATAGGTTACAGGCGTTTGGGCTGGGACTGGTGCTGGAGCAGGAGAAGCAAAAGCAGGCCGCTTAAGTTTACGACTTTCACCTTTAGCCAACAAAGAGGGAATAGGGAAAAATTCTTGAACTGAAGAAGCAATCGCCCACGCAACCTCTTTCCGGTAGGAAGACTTTCTAAGGAGAATCTCTTCACGCGGATTTGAAATATAGGCAACCTCTATTAAGATCGACGGGGTACCAGGTAATTTTAAAACCCTGAAGGGGGCCTCATGAACTTTGGAATATTTTACACGATTGACTTTTTTAAGGTCTTTAAGAATCATTGAACCAATGGATTTCGACAGGTTCAATGTCTCCGTTTGTAACATGTTGAGGGTGATGGGATTAGACTCACCATTATTCTGTCCGTTGGGAACCCCTGCGACAACATCGGAAAGGTTTTCATACCTTGCCAGGAGTTTCGCCGCCTCACTGCTCGCCCCCCTGGTAGAAAGACAATAGACGGAAGAACCTCGAGCTCCTCTGGATCTATGCGCATCTGTATGTAAGCTGATGAAAAGATCTGCTCCGTATTCTCTTGCTATCTTCAATCTCTTTTTAAAAGAGATATAATAATCCCCATCTCTCGTAAGAAACACCTGGTATCCCCTTTTTTTGAGGATATTTTTCAGATCCCTTGCAATTTTAAGGACTACGTCTTTTTCTTTTGTCCCCCTGCGTCCTATCGCTCCCGGATCTTCTCCCCCGTGACCTGGATCTAAGACGATAATTTTTTTCTTCTCTGTAATTTTAACCTGCTTTCTTTCTTGACTTTCCTTTTCTTCGATTTCGGGAATTCTGATATCAACCACAATACGATGCGGTTTATTAAATATTTTTCCTAACTTAAAGACTTTAACCTTGACATTTTCCGACAGCCATAATTCGATCTTGACCCTTTTTCCGGGGAGTGGAAACAAGAGAATTTTTTTAACCGCTGGTTTGTTGAGGATATATTGATGTGGAATTGATGCTGGAAAGGCTGTATCTTTTAAAACAATGAATAATTTCTGATCTTTTTCTATTGTATCGTACTGTACTCTGTCACTCGTATCTATGACAACCCTCGTATAATCAGGTGCTGTCCAGCGCCTGATATTAAGGATATCTGTCAAGCAAAAGGCATCTGAAAGGGGGAATAGAAGATATACCAGAGCTAGCAGAAAGGTAAATTTTAACATCCTTGTCATTATTCCGGCAAGCCCCCCCCCCTTTAATGCCGATTATTTATCAGTTTTATCGAAATATTACAAGCTTAAACCCGGAATTTGTAGTCGCCACATAAGGCAACCTGAAAAATCCTGCTAATACGGCAAAATCCGGGTTCAGGAAAAGAATTTGACAATAACCTGCCTTAGTCCCTTAGTTGTAAAGTTCTTGCAAAAATGGCTTCGGCGTGAGCTCAGTCGAACGGCAAAAGAATTTGGCTGTAACTTTGCAGACTTGGAAACGTAGGGTAGGGCTTTAGCCCTGCATAAAGCCCAATGCAAGGCTAAAGCCTTGCCCTACATGCAAGAGGTCAGCACCTCTTTGGTTACGGATTTGCCGCCTTAGGAGGCTGTATGATAAGATTTATAAGGTAAGTGAAAAACCGGTCTCTATTCCTGAATAATATTGATTAATCATGCCATCCGTAGTATGGAAAGGTTTTTTTGAAAGCACCATTGTCGTTCATACCCGAAACAAAAGGGGCGATTAGCTCAGCAGGATAGAGCGTTGGCCTCCGGAGCCAAAGGTCCTGGGTTCGAGTCCCAGATCGTCCGCCATTAATTCTTTAATCCACTGATGAGTAACACCACGGACAAACCAGTTTGTCCATGCCACCCATAATTCAAAATTAAGAATTCAAAATTCAAAATTATTTTGTCCTTGTTCCTTGGTCCTTTTCAGCGGGATTTACGAAGCCGTCATTCTTGCATCCACTTTTTTATTCTGGTTACTTCTTCAGAGTTCCATGCCGGGGAGAGGCGTTTGTCGAGAAACAGCGAAAAAAGCTTTTCCATCATTCCGATAGCGGTTTCTGTGAGATAAATTCTTTCAAGGATTCTTCCCTCTTCATCCTTTTCCTCTTCATCCATGTTCAATGTAGCGGGCAGCTTCATGGTTTGAAATTGAAAATTATCTGCTTTAAATGTAAATTCACATTCATCAGATTTGATGCCGAGTTTTATCCGCGCTTCCTTTATTTTTTTGCCTTTCCGTAAGGCAGCTTTTCCCTCATTAAGATCTGAATATATTCCTTTACATTCTACTGTTTCTGAATATTGGCCTTCTCCAGACTCAAGAATCAGTTTTCGAACGAATACAATTTCAATATCCCCCACGTCCGGTACCATTATGGCTCCGCCTCTTTCCTCGCTTTTGAACCAGAGCCAGGTCAGAAATTCTCTCCCGAGAAATGAAAGGTCTTTATTTGAAACGTCCATTTTCCCCTCTATGTGCTCGATGATGAAAAATTACTGCTATTAATGGAAAGGATACGTTCAGCCGTTTGCGAATCCATATATTTCGTATCCCATGGAATAAAGCGCTGTAAGGTAAATTTAAAGGATCTCTTGAACAGATCCTCAAAATCCTCTTTTGCCTTTTCTGAGAGCGAACCGAACAGAAGCCACCCCTGAGACACATTCCAGCAGATTTCATAAAATGACGGTATGGGTGGAGTCTGTTTCAAGAGGGATAGATACACCCTCTCTTTGATTTCGGCCCGTTCTTCTCTGTAAATTTTGTCCTTGCCTTTTTCTGCGATGAACTTTCTTTCGGCTTCGAGAATTTTCAATTTAAGCAATGACGAGGATATAATCTTACGATCAATTCTGAGAGAGAAGATCAGATAATCAGCTAACAAATAATTTGCGTATTCGAAATCAGTGTCCAGAACATTTTCAAGACTTGTCCAACCTGCAGATTTTTCACTTTCGCCTATTGATAGTTCACGAAATGCGAAAAGTTTGATCTGCTTGTCGAAGAAGTCTCTGAAATTGTCGGGGAGACTGCCGATTACTCGATATTTAGATAATGTCAAAGTTCCTTTTATTAAACTCATAATTTTCTTCCATGCGTTTGATTGATGTGAGGGGGGAACTTATCGCACTTGCAGTTTTCTTGTCAAGTTTATAAGCTTAAAAAAAGGGAACCAGGGGCAAAAGCACATAATTCACATCTGCTTCGGCTACCATACTGTACTGAAAAAAAGGCTGTCTCTATTTTGGCCCCCTTTATATTTGACAAGTTCGTAAAAAGTCGGAGTTTTTGCCGTTTTGTCATTCCCGACCTGATCGGGAATCTATAACTGCGTGTAATTACTGGATTCCCGCTTTCGCGGGAATGACATATTCGCGAGTTTTTGACTTTTTACGAAACCATCAATTTTAATTGCCCATTTTTTAATGGTCTTCTCTTGTTATTGAAATTTCTGTTGTTTACTATTTCTGCAATGCTGGTAACTTGATAAAGTAACGCGTTAAAGCTTTCCTTTTAATAACCGAATATATAAAAGGAGAAACGATTTAATTACATTGAATATATCAATCACTAACGGGACTGGCTGAAAGATCGGACCAAAAGGAGGGTGTAATGAGAATTTTAAAGATGCTACCGGTTGGGATATTGATATTGATCGCAACTTTATTCTTTGCCTGCTCAACGAAAGAGGATTCTTCCGAAATAAGAATCGGGGGAATATTTGCTCTCACAGGGCCTACTCATGAAAGTTGTATTCCATATGCGGATGGTATCAGAAACTGCATGGACTACATTAATGAGCAGGGAGGAATAAACGGGCGAAAAATAAAACTGATAGAGGCGGATTACGGATATCTTATTCCCCGGGCCAGAGAGGTTTACGAAACGATGGTAAAAAAAGAAAAGGTTCACGCCATCCTGGGGTGGGGTACCGGTGATACAGAGGTTTTACGTCCTGAAGTTGCAAAAGATAAGATACCTTTTATGTCTGCTTCGTATTCATCAAAACTGGGAGATATAAGAGAAGCGCCGTATAACTTTTTAATAGGAGTAACATACTCCGATCAGATTAAAATAGCTTTGAAATTCATTTTGGAGCAGTGGAAAGGAAAACCGCACAAGCCGCGGGTAGCTTTTATTTATAATGATACACCCTTTGGCAGATCACCAGTTGCTGATGGTCGAGCATATGCAACCTCTCATGGAATTGAAATTGTATCTGAGGAGATTGTTGCCCTGGATGCCTTTGAAGCAGCGGACCAGCTGTTAAGGATCAAAAAAAACGATACCGATTATATCATCATGCAGGAGACTGCGTGGGCGGCTTCCGTAATCCTTAAAGATGCAGGGAAGCTGGGCCTCAACACCATATTTGTAGGTTTGAACTGGTGCGCTGATGAAAAAGTCGTAGCTCTTGCGGAGGAGTCCGCGGAAGGATATATCGGTATGCTCCCTTTTTTATTTACCGATGAAAGCATCCCCGGAATCAGGGAGATAAGAGAATATAATAAGAGAAAAAAGATTGACATAGGGGGATACATTCACCGCTACATCCAGGGCTGGGCAACTGCGAAAGTTATGGCGGAAGGAATAAGGAAGGCGGGAAATAATATATCAGGACCCGGCATAAAAAGGGGACTGGAAAGTATACGCAATTACAGTACAGGTGGAATTACCGCTTCTGTTACTTTCACTTCGGATAATCACAAGGGGACTGATAAGTTAAAGATTGGTCAGGTAAAAAAGGGCAGGTGGCAGATTGTTTCTGATTACCTGTCTGCCAGGTAAGGAAAAAGGGACATGAAACTATCAATAAAATCTTCCATTGGCGCTAAATTGATCGGTGGATTTCTGATTGTGGTCGCAATGTCGGCTCTTATCGGTGGTATTTCATACAATCAGTTCACATCTACGGAAATCCTGGTTTCTAATGAGGTTATGAAAAAGGCTGAGGCGCGTCATTTAAGCGCGCAGATTATCTTGAAAAGCAACTTTGTTTTCGGGTTGGTAAATGAATATCTTATGGCGACAAAGGAAAGCAGAAAGGTAGCGCTGCGCATCATTATCAGTGACGGAATCCGAACCTTACGGGAATATATGCATCAGGTGAGTAACCAGAGTTTAACCCTTAAAGAAAGACATATGTTGGCCAAAATTGATACCACCTTTTCCGAATATTCTGCCTTGGTGGAAAGGGTTGTGAATAATTATGCCAGACTAGATGAGCTTAACATACAAATAACCATAGATCTATTTCATGAAAAAAATAAACACCTTATTACATTGCTGCAGAATTTTAACAGTATTGAAACCAGAGTTATGTATGATTCCTGGGATTTTACCAGGAGTAAAATCCACACGATACAAATTCTTATTCTGACTCTCAGCGGGATTGCCCTTATACTGGGAGTTCTCCTGGGAGCTGTCAGTACAAGAATGATCACGGTACCTGTTGGCAGGCTGAGAGATACTCTGGAGGAATATGGAAGCGGCAATTTCGACGTCAGGGCAGATATAGTCAGAAATGATGAAATAGGTTACCTCGCGGAAAGATTCAATGTCATGTTGGATCTCATTGAAAAATACGCAAAAGAACTACAGTATGTTAACCAGGACTTGATGAAGAAAAATGAAGAGTTGGATCAGAACCGCAGACAGCTTCAGGTATTAACTGATACGACACCGGATGCTGTATTTTCCTGTACTCCTGATGGGTGTATTGTCAATGTAAACCGGACATGCCTTGAAATGTTCGGATATTCACGTGAGGAGATGTTGACTCTCAATGCATACAAGTTATGCGGGGAAGAATCTTTGAGAGGGGTGATTGAAGAGAAAATTGATCAGGCATTTAGAGGATATAGTCTGAACTTCGAATGGCTGTGCATGAAGAAAAATAACGAGGAACTTTCTGTTATTGCGAGACTTCGGAAAATGCAAATCGGAGAAGATATTTATATTCTGGCAGTTGTTACAGATATTACCGAGCAAAAGCGAGGGGAGGATGAAAAAAAGAAACTTCAGGCTCAGCTTCTGCATGCCCAGAAGATGGAGGCCGTTGGTACACTGGCGGGTGGTGTTGCCCACGACTTCAACAATGTTCTCCAGGCTGTTTCCGGTTATGTCCAACTCCTTTTGATGAGAAAAGGGGAAGAAGATCCCGACCTGAATTACCTGAACCAGATCGACAAATCAATACAGAGGGCCGCGAAACTCATCCGGCAGCTTTTAATATTCAGCCGTAAGGTAGAAAGCAAGCTGGAGCCGGTGGACCTTAATCATGAGGTTGTTAATGTTCACAAGTTACTGATGAAAATAATTCCAAAGATGGTGGATATCGAACTGCATCTGGCCGGTGGCGGTAAGGCCGTCAATGCGGATCCGATACAGCTTGAGCAGATAATAATGAATCTTGCCGTCAACGCCCGTGATGCCATGCCTGATGGTGGTAAATTTATCATAGAGACGGAAAATGTGGTTCTGGATGAGAATTACTGCAAGGCCCACCTGGGATCGATCCCGGGGGAATATGTATTACTAGCCGTATCGGATACCGGTTGCGGCATGGACAGGGAGACATTGAAACATATATTTGAGCCTTTTTATACAACGAAGGAGACGGGTCAGGGAACCGGTCTTGGTCTTGCCATGGTTTATGGTATTGTTAAGGATCACGGTGGTTACATAATGTGTTACAGTGAACCGGGTCAGGGGACAACCTTTAAGATTTATCTTCCGGTGTTGAAGGGTGAAGGTGAGGGTATAGAGCGAGAACGGGAGCATGAAGATGTGTATGATATACGTAGTGGGGACGAGACCGTTCTTCTTGTGGATGATGAGGAAGACATTCTCGAAATAGGCTGTGATATACTGGGGAAGTATGGTTATACGACCATTAAGGCTGATAGCGGGGAGAGAGCCCTTGAGGTTTACGGGAGAGAAGGAGACCGGATTGATCTGTTGATTCTGGATTTGGGTATGCCCGGTATGGGCGGTTATAAATGTCTGCAGGAGCTTCTTGAAATTGATCCGGAGATCAAGGTTATAATTGCGAGTGGCTATTCGGCCAATGGAAGGGCGGAGGAAACGCTGAAAAATGCCTCCGGTTTTATCGGCAAACCGTATCGGCTGGCTGAAATGCTGAAGAAGGTGAGAGAGGTGTTGGATAAAAAGTAGGCTTTCACTTTTTTCTCAACGTGTCGAGCTGTGAAGGCCCTCGCTATTCACTGACTTTGCCTTTGAGCCTTTCTATTTCTTCCCTTGCCTCTACTAATTCTTCGGTTGTAAGTCTCAATCGCTCAGCCAGAATTTCGGCAAATGACTTGTATAAAACAGAATAAAAAACACTCTTCTCATTGTCCGATAACCTGTCCACATAAGATACATCAATAGCGAGACAAACAGTTTCAGCGATTGCGTATGCGGAAGCCGACCTTTCAGAGCCATCTATTACCGCCATTTCACCGAAGATATCTCCTCTGCGTCTCAAGACACGGAGCTCCTTGCCCTGTTTTACTATTCTTACCGTGCCGGAAACGAGAAAGTATATCCAGCTATCATAAAATTTTTCATCAATGATAAACTCTCCCGCCTCATATTTTTTCAGCTTGCTCAATGTCAGGAATTTGTTAAGATCCTTTTCCTCAAAAGAATCCAGGAACGGTATCTGTTTGAGATTTTCTAAAAAATCTTTCTTGGCTTGTAATTGATCTGTCTCAGGCATTGTATTTACCCCGCTTTGTTATATCTTGAGTTGAACGATTACATTTGTCATCATCTCCCAGAGGAAGATAAAACAGTTAAATCGCTTTAAAGTATCATAAAAATATATTGTTGATCAAGATTATTTTGAAATGGAACCGGGATTATCTCAAAGATATGTCTTTGGGCGATATCCTGAACAACCGGACTTTGATTGTCTACAGTAAGTCCTCGGAATCCAACGATGATCATCTGCCCTGTTTTGATATCAAGACTTGTGTCATCTTTTGTGAGATCATCAGGAAAACAGGGTGCCGGAGAGATAATTAACCAGAAAATGAAGATAATCAGAACGAGAAAGGACGTAAAGCCACGTTGATGTTTGTCATTTTTAGTGCCGTTGTGCTTTTTGTTATAAGCTGGGGTGACCAATTTGCTCATGGTAGAAAAAACGCCGGCCATCTGGCCGGCGTTTCCTGTAGTTTTTCTGATGATTATGCCTTCTTTGGGGGTTTTGATAGCAGCGTAACGGCTGCTCCCAGCAAGCATGCGACTGCTGCAATCATAAACGGAGTTACCCATATTGAAGGATCACCACCACCCTTGGCGGCATCCTTGAAGTATCCGGCGATCTGGGGTCCGATGACACCGGCGATACCGTATGATACGAATATAAACCCGTAGTTTAGCCCCACGTTTTTGTTGCCGAAATAATCTGCCGTTACGGCCGGGAAGAGGGCGAAGTTGCCACCGAAATTAAATCCGATGATACAGGCACCGATAATCAGTGTAATAACTGTTCCACCCATCTTGTAAAAGAGGAGCATGATGATTCCCTGGAACAGGCACATGAGGAAGATGGACGTTTTACGTCCGAGTTTATCAGAAGCCGTTCCCCAGACGATACGACCGAGACCGTTGAAAATCGCGTACAGGGCCATGGCTGTGCCGGCCGCGGCAGAGGCAGCAGCGGCAGTCATTCCCGCGGCTTTCAACGAATCAATACCGAATAGTTTGATACAATAGATGACCATCAAACCGGCGATGGCTGAGAACAGGAAAGTAACCCATGTCATATAAAACTGGGGGGTCTTCATCATTTCGCCAGACGAAAAGTTAACCATGCCTAAAGCCGCACTGCCCGGGTTTGACCCTGCTTCTGACGATACGGGTTCGGGGGGAGTCCATCCTTCCGGGACATAACCCTCCGGTGGATCAATCATGACGATACTTCCCACGAGAACTGCAACAAGGAAAATGACTCCATAAAGGAGAAAGACACTCTGTACACCTCCGAGACCGAAGAAATTCAGGTTATTTATCAGGCCAAACCAGGAACCGGCTGACTTAACCCATATTGTTGCACCGAAACCGAATCCGGCGACGGCCAGTCCTGTAACCATTCCTTTTTTATCCGGGAACCACTTTACTCCCACGGCAATTGGGACAACATAAGCCAGCCCGATTCCGGCGCCACCGATAACTCCGATGAAAAGCAACTGGCTAAAGAATGACGAACCGAATAATCCACCCAGGATGTAACCTACTCCCAGGACAATTCCGCCAAGAGATGCCAGCTTCCTCGGTCCTGTCACTGCAAGCAGTCTTCCGGAAAGGATCATTACGACTGAAAAAACCAAAAGGCCGATTGAAAAAACCCATGCCGCCTGAGTAGCGCTGAAGCCGTACATTCCACCCTCAGCTACGGACAGGGTCAGCTTGGGCGTAAAAACTGACCACGCATAGATCGCGCCGAGGCACAGCTGTATTAATACAGCGCCCATTACAACATACCAACGATTCATTAATTTTTCTTCTGCCATTTACTCTGCTTCCTCCTTCTTGAAACTGACAAATTTATACCGCTTAAATATTATGACTCTCTTGCAAATTGCCGCATCAATTATCCAAAATTAAAGCAAATGTCAATTTAAATTTTTACCGTCAATTTTCGATTTCTGAGATTCGCTCAAGATCCTTCTTTGAATTTATGTTGAGGAACATCCTTTCCTGCGGATCGAATGATGTTATGACATCGGCAGGTATGGTTAAGGTTTTGTATTTTTCATACAAGATCCTTATTTTCAGGTTGTCATCATCAATAAGCCTTTTAATGGAAGAAATGCACTTTTTTGAATAAATTGCATGGAGGGGCTGAAGCCCATCGGAGGCTTCGGGGACAACGATGTCATAATGTTGAGATCTTTCAATCATATGTTTGATAAATCTTCTGTCCAGGAAGGGCATGTCGCAGGCCGATACAAAACAGTATTCAGATGATGAATAAAAAAGACCTGTATAGATTCCTCCCAATGCGGCCTTCCCCTTGATAATATCGGTTACTATCTGAACATCATAATCAAGATATTCGAGGGGTGAATTGGTAACCAGAATAATTTCGGCAAAAACCTCCTTGAAAATCCTTATAGTTCTGTCAATTATACGCTCTCCCCCCACTTCAGCGAAGGCCTTGTTTTCTCCACCCATCCTGATGTTTTTTCCACCTGATAAAATAATTCCTGTCATTAAACCTTACCGATCCATCTTGAACGTATTTTCCTTCAGAGACGTATACATGAGCCGTAAATATATGTCAACACTGTGCGCTGGTTCATGGAAAAGAGACCTTTTGACATAATGTCCCCGACATAGTATGTCTTCTATCCCAATATAAGCGAGGATGCATGAATTCTGTTTCAATGGAAAATAAGGAGAATTGGCAGCCTGTCATTAAAGATGGGATGGTGGCGGCGTGGCCCATCTGCCTCGGGTATCTTCCAATCGGGTTGGCCTTTGGGGTTATTGCTCAGAAGGCCGGTCTCCATCCCCTGGAAATCGGCCTTATGTCTCTTTTCGTATTTGCAGGGAGTGCCCAGTTCATTGCCGTATCCATGCTCAGTTCAGGTGCTGCCATTGTTCCGATTGTTGTCACCACATTCATGGTTAATTTACGACATTTACTGATGAGTTCGTCTCTGGCTGTTTACCTGAAGGGGCCCAGCAAGGGGTGGCTTTCACTATATGCTTATGGAGTTACGGATGAGAGTTTCGCCCTTAATCTTACAAAATTCAGGGATGAAGACTGGGACTGGCGGAGGGCACTTGTTGTCAACCATACAGCCAATATTGCCTGGATAGGAAGCACCATAGCAGGTGGGTACGGTGGAGAATTCATTCCCTCCGGGGCCTTTGGGATTGATTATGCCCTGATTGCCATGTTTATCTGTCTTTTGGTCTTTCAATTGAGAGGGCTGCTTTACACAATCATTGCAATTATTGCCGGATTCCTGGCTGTTATCCTGTCATTGATGTTTCCGGGTAACTCTTACATAATAATAGCGTCGGTGATAGCGGCTACCATTGGGGTCTTCCTGCGGAAGTCAAAAATATTCTCAGATAGTGAGAAGAGGCTATGATGAATGCTGATTATATGCTCGTTATCCTTGGAATGGGTATTGTCACTTATATTCCCCGGTGGTTCCCCCTTTTTCTTCTGTCGCGTCGCCAGTTACCCGAATGGCTCGTTGGGTGGCTTGATTTTATTCCCGTGGCAATACTGAGCGCCCTTGTTTTGCCCTGTCTTGTGACTACCGGTGAGCCTCGGCAACTGGATCTTCTCCGACCGGAATTGTTTGTTGCCATTCCCACGTTTATTTTTGCGCTGAAGACGAGATCCCTGGCAGGAACCGTCGTTATCGGTATGTTTCTTTTCTGGCTTGTGAGGATTATCTTCTGAAAAGAAATATATTCTGTTCTGATTTAATATCCGAGTTTGCGGTTTACCCTGTTCAGAAGAGGTTTACCTGACAGATACCGTCCGAGATTTTCCCGGAAGAGGATCATTGCAGTTTCATCATACCGGGAAAAGAAACCGCCGATGTGGGGGGAAATAATAACATTTTTAAATTGCCAGAGAGGACTTGAAGACGGAAGAGGCTCTGTATCAAAGACATCTAACCCGGTGCCGGAGATCTGACCCTTTGCAATCGCTTCGATCAGTGCTTTTTCATCCACTGTTTTGCCGCGCCCTATACTGATAAACATGGAAAAAGGTTTCATCGCTTTAAATGCTTGTTTATCCAATAAATGAGTTGTTTCAGGTGTTGCCGGCAGCGCGTTAACAACGATGTCACTGGCATATAACATGTCATGAAGGCGATCAGGTCCATAATAGGAATCCGGAATTGAGCCGTCCGGGTCACCGGTGCCGGGCAGGATAAAACCCCTGTCTTCGGTTTCACTCTGATTTCGTTTATAGGCCAGGACGCTCATTCCAAATGCCTTTGACATTCTGGCAATCTCCCGGCCAATCGATCCATATCCCAGAATGCCTATCGTATCTCCTCTCAGGAGAGGCAGGGCAAATGTCTTCCACCTGTTCCTGGGTTCAGGCCATAGACGCTCACGTTGATTGTCTAAAATCCCGGGGATATCTCGACTCAGCGCCAGGATGAGTGCGAAAGCATGTTCGGCAACGGCTACGCTGTTCACACCGCTGGCTGTTGTTAATTCCAGATGTTGGGGAATAGCATCAAGAGGGATGTGATCCGCGCCTGCAAAATGGATTTGAATCCATTGGATGCTCCATCGGGGAGACCATGTTTTTGGAGTATATATGGTATATAAAACATCCGCGTTGGGATGATTGTCCAGGGCTGCGGCAACTTCTTCCGGAGTCCGGGCCCTTTCCCTGAAAATTGTGATATCTTCCGAAAGGTCATCCAGAGTAGTCAGGTGATCTGGTTTGAAGCCGTGTACGATAAGGACGGAAAGCTTTTTCATGGTAAAACACTTTTTTTAAGTCATTTGTTGCAGGTTTTTACAACATAACCATACTTTCAACCGGAAAGCGACGACTTCTCTAATGAATGCCGTCGTCTTTCAGTTTAATTTCCCTAATGTCTTGATGCTTGAGATTGACGAATTCCGGGACAATACATGCATGTTTCTCTGAGTTAAATCTTGAAAGGAGTACCGGAGGGCTGTCATTCCCATTTTCATTTATATGAGTTAAGAAAAGCTCTGTAAAGGGAGTATTTATCTTTGATGTGAATATCAGCCATCGACTGTTCGGAGACCAGCTGTGCCAGGAATTCATAATGTCCGTATTGCAGCTTAGTTTTCTGGCAATGCCTCCCTGGGCTGGTACAATATAAAGATTGCTGTCGGGCTGAATTGCTAACCCCGTTTCGCTCCGGGTGAATATAATCCATTTCCCGTCGGGAGAAAATCGGGGGAAATAGTTGCTCTTGCCATTGTGGCTGGCGCCGATAAGGGGTTCTGGAATACCTCCCTTTCCGCCGTTAAATGGTATCCGGTACAGGTCAAATCGAATTTTGTATTTTTTATTCAGATCTGAAATCCGAACTCCCTGCTCGATATCGAAATATCCCTTATCCCCTACAATCATAAGCAATTTTTTATTTACCCTGGCCCGCGCATAAACGACATATTTGCCGTCAGGGCTCCATGCCGGGCATGTCTGAACATAGTCCGGGTCATCAGCGCCGGGGAGGGAGAAAAATTTATTTTCTTTTATCGAATAACAGGCTATCAACCCCCGGATAGGAAAAAAGAATTGCGAAAAATTGAGATCGGGTATCATTGTAAAAAACGACGTTTCCTTGACCGTACTGATCACGTGTTTACAGTCGGGAGAAATCCTGGAAAAAAGTCCCATGCTTTTAGACTTGTCCGACCGTTGGAAGTCGTTCCAGGTAATAAAGTCGTCAGCACTTATGGAAATGTTCTCTCTGACTGCCGTTAAGACATATGCGCCTTTGTCTTTTTTATAGTCCATGTCCATGCCAAACATTTTTCCGTCTCTGGAGAAAGAATGGCAGTTTCCACATACGGGCAGCTTTTCCATAACGACGGGTGGGGTTTCATAAGAAGAAACATAGCCCAGACGCCATTTTGAAAGCTCCGGATGTTTTTTTGCTTTTGCAAAAGGCAGAGGCATTTGCTGGTAAAATATCGGTGCCCCGACCCTATCTTTTGAAGTAGATATGGTGATGCTGCTTCTGGTTATAATCTCGCATGATTTTTCATCGTTAACGCCAAGGATTGTTATGAATGATTTTTTTTCGACAGAGTTTGCCTTTATAGTTTCCCAAATATTTCTATCCGGTGTCCATTTGTTTTGGTCTGTCAGAAGATAAATTGCATGATTATTGTTTTCAAAAGATATGGTGATAAGCCACATCGTAGAATGGAGGTATTGATCTTCCCAGATAAATGTGGGTGATGCCATATCTATGGGATAGATTGTCCCATTGTATGGATTAAATATATCCGATTCAGGATAATATTTGTCCTTTTCGGCCTTTGAGGTAATTGTTCCAACTATATTTTTAATTTCAACAGGTTGACAGTCCTTAACGGAGGCTCTGTCAGACAGATAAATATTTTTATGCAGGATATTCGCAGAAAGACTGTTTCTGTATGTACATGCTATAAGGATCGCAAGGAGTACGAGTATGAGGATTTTTATATCTATCTTTTTCGTCAACTGAGTAACCACGTCAAGAAAGCTTATGCCATTATTTCATAAATTCTTCAGAGGAAGATTCTGCGACCCCGATACGAACAGATTATCTTTATTTAATCCGGTGGCTTCCGATACATTTGTATGTATATTTCCCTTTCATGAAAATATTGACGTATACATCAGACGTATCCAGGCTTTCATCAATACAGAAAGTTTCAGCAATTACCGGCCAGGTTCCCGGAACGGCGTAATAGCTGGGACTCATCTTTTTGGACCACCTCTGCCCGGATTTAGAAAAACCCACTTTTATCGGGTCGACAGGTTTGGGCCGATCCGTGAAATAGATAAAAAGAACAAATTTTTCACCGGGTTTTGCAAGTTCCTTAAACTTGTCAGTGGAGATTCCATGTTTTCCGACATCCGGGAGGGAATCAAAACCGTGGGAAAATTTTCCGGGGTTTTGTGTTACGGTTTTGGATGGAACAATGTAAATAACATGGTTGGGTGTTTCGGGATAAAACGCTATGCTTTCAAGCTTTTGAATATGAATTATCGAAAAATCTTTAGACAGTTTCCTGGCGCTTATCCTGCCGAAGGCACCATCAGGTTTTAGACCTTTTTCACGCTGGAAATCGATCAGCATTTTTTTATGCTCATCATTTTTCTTAAACATTCCCCCTTCATTATGGAGAATCCATTTTTCAATTGCTGCAGCCTCTTTTTTGTCCGGTTTTCCCGTCCTGTAAACTATATGATTTATTCTTATATCTCTTCTGCCGATACGGTCGAAAAACCCTGTCAAAAGATCAAGGGCGACAGTACCATCTGGGTTCTCGACATAATCCTTGATCATTATGAAGCCCGGCGCAAAAACGGAGGAATCAATCTGTTTATCAATATTGACTATGGCCTTGGGATCAACTTTTACATATGGTAGAGATTTCAATTCACCCATTTGTGACATAAAAACAGCGACAACTGCCTGTGTCATTGTAGTATCCAGTTTTTCCAGCTCAACAGCTTTTATGTCAGGCTTTTCTTCTCCTTTTACGAGATTTAAGGGGTTTACTTTCTTCAAATCGATATTTTGACAGGCGACAAATCCCAGGACGCACAGTGTTATTACAATTGGTAGCAACTTTCTTTTCATCTTCAGCTCCTTGATGAATGTTTTATACTATGAGGCGTAGGCAATAATTCAGGAAATACATACTACGTTAATTGACATGATCACTTTCCAAAAACTTTTATCCTGACCCATCGTATGGGCTTTAACACAAAAGTGTTAGCAATCCATCCACTTATGTTTCTCGTTTCCGGGGCAGACTGAAGCCCCTTGTTTAATTGTATAGTTCTTTCTTCACCATATATAATGAGTCTTGTCACGTTCTTCGGACCGTGATAGGCAATGCCAATTGGTATTTTGATGAGCGATGGAAGAAAAGTGACTACTCCCATTGACTGATCAAATATTTCCGTCCACATCAACATCGTGAACCAGACGTTGATCGCCCGATTTCTACTATGATCGAATTTAAGCGGTCCTTTAAATTCATTGAGAGTGACATTGGAGTGGAATCCTGGTTGAAAGGAACTTGGACCCGTAAAGCTTATTCCGGCTGATGTGTCGCCTTCCGGGTCGCTGACACCGCCGCTACCTCCACCGCCGTATGCATAGGCTGAATGGACAGGCATTGCTATACTGATGAGTAAAGCCACGACAATCGATAAAACAATTCTCATAACACCCCCCTTTCTACATATATAACTGTTTGTTTTTGTCTGGTTTTATGCTTGAGGATCAGCAATTATAACTAACTTGTTGTATATACGAGAGAAAACAATTTGTCAAAGATATTAAATACTGAAAATGTGTGGCCGGTATGCTTTGATCAATCCCTTACGTGATGCTATCCCATAAATAACGGCGCACCTGGTCTTGGGACATGATATCTTCGGCCTTCTTTCAGCTTTTTTGCATCTACCCCCATAACAATCTCAAATTTCACCCCCCCTGTATCTTCATCCACTAAAGACGACAAATATAGAAAAACCTTGACAAATAATTCCATCTTAGTATTGTAAATGCCGGGTTCATTGAAGTTGTAGCAATTAAGAACAATACCCCTTTTACCATCAAGAAAGAGGTAATCATGGGCAGATTATAAACAAACCCCGTTTCTCAAATGGAGAGATGGGGTGTTTATTTTTCCCTTTCACATGATATTTCACGAAGCAACTGTAGATTTAACTAAATAATATATGTTCGCTATAAAGAAATTTATCTAAACTTGTGGAAATCTGATGGAATATAAAATAGAATTGAAACCGAGGGCAATGAAAGATTTAAGAAAAATATCGAGGCCCCAGTTACGTCGAATTTTTAACGGAATCGAAGAAATGTCCAATGACCTTAAGGTGACGTTAAACGCTTGACCGATTTTACGCCAGAATACAGATTAAGAGTCGGTGATTATAGGGTCCTTTTTGAAACCGAGAAAGACAAAATAATTATCTATCGGATACGTCACCGGAAAGATGTATATAAATAATGGAGGGTTAAAATGATAGAATTACGTCCCCAGGTCCTTGAAAAGGATGGTAAGAAGGAGTTTGTCATTCTCCCTTATGAAGATTATTTAAAGATCCAGGAAGAACTCGAAAGTTATAATGATCTCCGTATTCTCCGAGAGGCTAAAGAGAAAGAAGGCGACTCCCCTAGCATAAGTCTAAAAGCAGCAAAGAAAGAACTAAACATTAAATAGCGAACAAATCGTTCCACCCGACCGCCTTTTCTTTGCTGCACTTTCTTTTCGTATATCATGGAATTTTCTATTATTTCATCTTTAGTTAAAAGCCACTAAACGGCGGCAGGTGAGCTTGGGCGTTCGGCAGAGGAGTTCAAACAGTACTTCAAGGATTAGCCGAGTTCTTGACAGATTTTTGATCCCATGTCCCGGCTAAGCCCGACTTTTTGCGAATGCATCAATTTTGATGGCTTCGTAAAAAGTCAAAAACTCGCTAATCTGTCATTCCCGCGAAAGCG
>CAZGAK010000044.1:0-19070 GCA_964523565.1 uncultured Syntrophaceae bacterium
TTCCCCGGTATCAAACAAGGGAGAAAAAAAACACCGGGTATTTTGTAAAAAAAAAAATTTTATTTTTGAAAGGACCCATTTTTTAAAAAAAACCCCCCCCCCCCCCCCGGGGGGGGGGGGGGGAATAGAATACCTGCCATCGCTGTGATGGGAGAGAGGGTATTAGAAATGTGAACCCGTCCCGGTTTCCCCGAAATGATATTTGGTGCCGGCACAATGTTAAAAACTGTTAGATCATATTTTTTACTCGACCGATTCAATAATATATATTAAGCTACTTTAATTTATATATCATTTATTTAGAAGAACATTTCCATGACGGATCAACATAAGACAAAAAACAGCTTGTTGAAGAACTCAACATATAAGGAGCTTCCTGGGGACGACAGGGAAGGATAGTTGAGCGTAGGCGGTATTTTATCAGGGTAATTAAAAAGATATTTTGAGATCTTTGAAAAATGT
This sequence comes from uncultured Syntrophaceae bacterium, assembly GCA_964523565.1. Taxonomy (GTDB): domain Bacteria; phylum Desulfobacterota; class Syntrophia; order Syntrophales; family UBA6807; genus CAZGAK01. The sequence continues at coordinate 463 of CAZGAK010000044.1, forward strand.
TCAATTTCGTCCAAGTTCAAGGAAGGTGAAAATTTTAACTGCAGGAATACATTGAGTATTTTGAGGATTAAAATTTGAGCCTGACGCTGAAATTGGGCGAAAGGGAGCGTTTTTCAAAGGTCTCATTTTGAGCCTGGAGATAGACATGCAAGATCAAAACAAGACAAAGAAACAATTAATAGATGAATTAGTACATTTGCGTGAATACGCTGAAAAGTGCCGTGAACTGATTGGGAGCTCCGAGGATGCCAAGAGTGTTTACGAACTCAGCGAGACAAGAAAAAAGCTGGAAGAAAGCGGCATAAGACTTTCACAGATTGTTGAGGGAAGTCCCGTGCCGGCCTTTGTCATTGACAGCAATCACGTTATCACGCACTGGAACAAAGCGTGTGAAAATCTCACCGGTGTTCCAACACACAAGGTGATTGGAACACGGAAACAGTGGTCAGCTTTTTACTCCTCAGAGAGGCCGGTAATGGCCGATCTTATCGTGGATAAGATAGATGACAAAGGCATAGCGAGGTACTACAGCGGTAAATATAAAAAGTCGGCTGTTATTGAAGGAGCGTATGAGGCTGAGGATTTCTTTCGTGCTTTGGGTGTAGGAGGCAAATGGCTTTTCTTCACCGCAGCTCCACTGAAAGGTATGGGGGGGAAAATCATTGGAGCAATAGAAACCCTGCAGGACATCACTGAGCGCAGGCAGGCGGAAGAGCTTTACAAGACTCTGGCAAATACGTCGCGTGTAGGTGTTTATATTGCTCAGGACGGAAAGTTCGTATTTGTAAATCCATACATGACGGAGCATTCGGGATATCGGACAGAGGAACTGATAGGTATGAATACTATGAATCTCGTTCATCCCGAAGAATGCGAGGCGGTCAGAGAAAATGCCGTCGAAATGTTGAAAGGTGAGCGTAAGTTTCCTTATGAGCATCGAACGATCACCAGGGATGGTCAAATTATCTGGATCCTTGAAAATGTTACATCCATCGATTATTTTGGTAAGCGAGCCGTTCTGGGAATCTCCATGGACATATCCAGTGAACGTGAATCAAGAATAAAGCTCGAAGAGGCAGAGGCTCTTGAATCTTCTATATTATCTGCCATTCCTCATGCCGTTATCGGTCTTGAAAACCGGAGAATATTTTTTGCGAATGATGCGGTAGAGGCAGTCTTCGGTTGGAAACCCGAGGAATTAATCGGAAAACCTACGAGGGTGCTGTATCGGTCTGACGATGAATATGAGGAAATAGGGAGGCGTTTTTATCCTGTTCTGGAAAAACAGAGGACTCACAGTGAAGAGTTTCCCTGCCTGAAGAAGGATGGCACAGATATTATGTGCATGGTAAGCACTGCGGTCATAGGTACTGCCTTAAGGGAACGGGGTATTGTTGTTGCTTATGAAGACATTACCGAACGGAAGCAGGCAGAGGATGCTATTCGGGAAAGCGAGGAGAAGTATTCTGCCGTCGTTGAACAGGCCATGTATGGTGTGGTGATTGTTAAGGATGAAAAGTATATGTTTGCCAACAAAGCTATGGCGGAAATGACCGGATACTCAGTAGATGAAATATCCAGCATGCACTTCCTGGATGTCTTCGCCCCCGAATGTAGAAAAATGGTTGATCAGAGATATAAAAAGAGAATGGCGGGCGGAAAGGTTCTTCCTCTCTATGAAACGAAGATTGTGTGTAAAGATGGAATGTTTAAAGATGTAGAAGTAGCCTTTGGAATTATTAAGATTGCCGGTATACCGGCTGATATGGGCTATGTGAAAGATGTTACCGCTCGCAAGAGGGCGCAGGAAGAACTTAGAGAGACTGTCGAAAGACTTCAAAAGCGATTGGAAGAAACTGTTAATGCTCTGGCGTCAATAACGGAAAAGAGGGATCCTTATACAGCGGGTCATTCGGAACGGGTTACTCAGCTTGCATGTGCCATAGCAGGGGAGATGGGTTTACCAGTGGAGCAGGTAGGCGGAATCAAGGTTGCAGGAACCCTTCATGATATAGGGAAAATATATGAACCGTCAGAAATTTTAAGTAAACCGGGCATATTGACTGATATCGAAACATTAATGATGAGAGTGCACCCCGAGGTTGGTTATGATATCTTAAAAACTATAGAATTTCCATGGCCCGTAGCTCAAATTGTGCGTCAGCATCACGAGAGAATTGATGGGTCGGGATACCCCGACGGTCTTAAAGATGACGAAATTTTAATCGAAGCAAAAATCATGGCTGTTTCTGATGTTGTTGATGCAATGGCATCCCATCGACCTTACAGGCCTGCTCTTGGCATAGATGCAGCATTAGAGGAAATATCAAAAAACAGGGGTATCCTTTACGATTCGAAAGTAGTGGATATTTGTCTGAAACTTTTTAAAGAAAAAAGATTCAAGTTCCGGGTTGATCCTGATTCGCAGTTCCATCTGCATTACAAGGCATAGGAGTCTGTCCGGGAATAACTTCGTCTCTTCGCTCTCGCAATGACCATGCCGATAATTATACAAAGCTTTCCTTCAGTTATCCCTGTTGTCAAAATTATGTTGACTGTGAATGCACGTACCATATATTATGTACTATACTGATATGTAGTAATGTTTTGGTAAGGATAACACGTAAATGCCGGATCAAAAATATCTTCACATTCGAACCTTTGGATGTCAGATGAATGTCCAAGATTCAGAGCAAATGGCAGAACTGCTCAAGGATAGAGGTTATCAAAAGACAGCCGATGAAAAAAAGGCCGATCTTATCATTGTTAATACCTGCAGTATCAGGGAAAAGGCAGAACAAAAAGCGTATAGCCTGCTGGGAAGGTTTAGACGTTTAAAACAGTTAAACCCTGATTTAATCATTGGTGTGGGAGGGTGCCTTGCTCAGCAGTTGGGAGCTGCGCTTTTTAAAAAAACACCTTATGTTGATATGATCTTTGGTACCCATAATATTCATCGTCTTCCCGAGATGATACAATATATCGAACATAATAGAAGTCGGGTTGTGGAAACATCATTCCATGAATCCGTAAAGTCTCTGGGTGTCAGGACACTGCCTGATAATGGCTGTGTCAGCTCTTATATAACCATTATGCAGGGTTGTAATAACTTCTGTTCTTACTGTGTTGTCCCCTATGTAAGGGGTCGAGAGGGGAGCAGGGAGATCAAGGATATTATTAGCGAAATCAAATTTTTGGCGGGTCATGGTGTAAAGGAAATTACGCTTCTCGGTCAAAATGTGAATTCATATGGGAAGACTTTACAAAATGGATCAGAGTTTCCCACGTTATTAAAAAGGATAGGTGATATAGAAGGAATAGAGAGGATTAGGTTTACAACTTCTCACCCGAAAGATCTGTCCGATGATCTTATTGAGAGTTATGCCACTGTGAATCAGCTGTGCGAACATATTCATCTTCCCGTTCAGTCTGGTTCGGATTACATTTTGAAAAGGATGAACAGGAATTATACGTTCGAAGATTATATTAGAAGGGTAGGAAAGCTGAGAGAAGCATGCCCTGATATAAGCATTACTTCCGATATCATTGTGGGATTTCCCGGAGAAAAAGACAGTGATTTTCAAAAAACTATTGACCTTGTGGAGAAAGTAAGGTTTGATAATACTTTTTCATTTAAATATTCTTTCAGGAGCGGTACTTCCGCAGAGAGGTTGAACAATAAAGTAGAAGAGGATGTAAAAAAGCAAAGACTTTCTATATTACAGTCTATACAGGGAAAACATACGTTGGAAAGCAATAAAGCCTTGAAGGGAAAAGTAGAAGATGTTCTTGTAGAGGGATTTAGTAAGAATGACAGGACTGATGTGACGGGAAGAACAAGAACTAATAAGATCGTCAATTTCAAGGGTGATATAGATCTGGTTGGAAAAACTGTGCCAGTAAAAATAACGCAGGCTTATATGCATTCCCTGTGGGGTGAGCTGATTTCAAAAGGAAGGGATTGACAATGTTAATAGAAATGAAGGTGTTTGGCCTGGCCATAGATCCAATAACAAATACTCCTATCGTGATTTTGAAAGACTTGGAGGAAAAGAAGGCTATTCCCATATGGATCGGTCTATTTGAGGCAAGTGCCATAGCGACTGAACTGGAAAAAATCAGTTTTTCAAGACCGATGACCCATGATCTTGTAAACGAAATGCTGAAAATTCTTGATGTTGAGATTACGAAAATAGTAATTAATGATCTTAGAAACAATACCTTTTTTGCGGTTATACATCTGGTGAAAAATGCAGAGAATATTACAGTAGATTCCCGCCCCAGTGATGCAATCGCTCTTGCATTGAGGGCAAATGCTCATATCTTCGTGGATGAAAAGGTTGTTGAAAAATCAATGCAAATGGATTTTGGAAAGAAGACGGCGGATCTTAGTAAGTATTCAAAGGATAAATTGGAGGAATTCCTGGAAAGTCTTTCTCCTGAAGATTTTGGTAAATATAAGATGTGAGCGAAGAAGTCAGGATTAAGGATTAGGAATTAGGAGGATAATCCTCTGATCCTGTAATCCCCCTGATCCGGGAATTTGAGTTTTGAATCCTTTAGCCTTGAGCCTTTGACCTTTAAGTTTTTTAGGATTAGGGCCTTGACCCCCGGTGCCCGGCAGGTTTTATTATGAAGGAAGAGACTCGACGGCTTTATCTAAAGACGGGTGATCAGGTAATCCACCTTCGATATCCGGAGTGGGGATTTGGAGTGGTCGTAGAAGAGCGAAATTCTAACATACTGGGCGGAATGTCTTATGTGAGAATAGCTTTCAGGGATGGTTCCACGAGAGTGTTTGACAACAATTTTGCAAATTCCTGTTGCTGTTACCATGCTGGAATAAGGAGATGCTCTGATTAGTTTGATATGGTTTTTTGCTCCTGTGAGTATAATCTATTTGTATGGTAGAAAAGGGTAATTAAGTGGAAAATGCTATCAGGGATTTCGGTACTCACATTGATGTTGAAAGGAACCTGTCTCCCCATACAAAGAGGAACTATCTGAATGATTTGCGGCAGTTTCAGGATTTTCTTTTAAGTAACAATATATCGGTAAAGAAAAAGGGAAATGAGAGACTTGTTCACATTGATCAAATGACAATTCGGGCATTCCTCGCTTATCTCTATCGACAAAAGGTTAAAAAAGTTACTATTTCAAGGAAAATTGCAAGCCTCAGGGCTTTTTTTAAGTATCTCCTTCGTGAGGGGAAAGTAAAGAATAACCCTGCGGAAATGGTTCAGTTGCCGAAAATTGACAAATATCTGCCCACATTTTTATCCGTGGATGAGGTATTTTCTCTTATAGGTACTGAATTTAAATCTGATGTGTTTGGATTGAGGGATAAGGCAATCATCGAACTGTTTTATTCTTCCGGTATCCGTGTCGGTGAGCTTGCAGGCTTGAACGTAGATGATATTGATTGGGCCTCCAGTCTGGCTAAGATAAGAGGTAAAGGTAAAAAGGAAAGGATAGTACCGGTCGGTGGGCCGGCCCTTGAGGCTTTAAAAATCTATATTAAGAAAAGAGACGAATTGCGAAAGAGGAACCTGGCGACTGATATTGACGCCCCCCTTTTTCTTAATAGATTCGGCACAAGAATAACCACGAGAAGTATAGGGAGACTACTTGACAAGTATGTTCTTTTAAGCGGTATAAACCGAAAAATTGGTCCACATGCCCTTCGCCATACCTTTGCCACGCATCTGATGGATGAAGGGGCCGACATGCGGGTTATCCAGGAACTTCTTGGTCATGAGAGTCTTTCCACAACACAGAAATATACGTCCATGAGTGTGAGTAAGCTCTTGGAAGTATACGATAATGCTCACCCGAAGGCTAAAGGAGGTAGTTAGACTTTCATGAACATAAAAGGAACAACAATACTGTCTGTCAGGCATAAAGGGAAGGTGACAGTGGCCGGTGACGGGCAGGTAACGCTTGATGTTTCGATATTGAAACATGGTGCCAGGAAGGTACGCAGATTATATCACAATAAGGTAATTGTCGGATTTGCCGGGGCAACTGCCGATGCATTTACCCTTTTTGAAAGATTTGATCAAAAACTGGAGCAGTACAACGGTAATCTTTTAAGGGCCGCTGTCGAACTGGCCAAGGATTGGAGAACGGATAGGGTTTTGCGGCATCTGGAGGCCCTCATGATCGCTGTAAACAGGGAAAACTCTCTTATTATATCAGGTAATGGAGATGTCGTAGAATCGGATGATGAAGTGATGGCCGTTGGATCGGGAGGCCCATACGCCTTGGCAGCAGCCAGGGCCCTCATAAAATATTCTGATCTGGATGCAACGGAAATAGCAAAAGAGGCAATGAAAATAGCGGCAGATATCTGCATCTATACGAATGACAGGATAACAGTGGAAGAACTTGACACAACTGCTGAAGAAGAAATCACGAATAAAAGAGGAATCAGGAAATAACGTTAACAATTAATTAATCAGGATTTCCTGGCCTCTAAATCTGAAATCCCCGGTAAATTTTAATCAGGCAAATGGGAACCCATCAAATCCCAATTTTAAAAAATAATAGAATGTTTGGGCACTTGGGTTTTGAAATTTATCATCTAACTTTTAAATATAATGTGTGAAAAAAGAGGTTTTTATGTTACCCAAAAACTTAACACCGAGAGAAATCGTATCGGAATTAGATAAGTATATTATTGGTCAGGATGATGCAAAAAAGGCTGTTGCTATAGCTTTGAGAAACAGGTGGAGGCGTCAGAAAGTTTCCGAAGATCTGAGGGAAGAGATAGCTCCCAAAAACATTATTATGATAGGCCCTACCGGAGTAGGGAAGACAGAAATTGCCCGCAGGCTGGCGAAACTTGACAACTCTCCTTTTTTGAAGATTGAAGCTTCTAAATTCACAGAGGTTGGTTATGTAGGAAGAGATGTAGAATCGATGATTCGAGACCTGGTGGAACTGTCTGTGAACATGGTGAAATCGGAAGAGAAGGAAGGTGTCAAGGTCAAGGCAATGGAGATGGCTGAAGAAAGAATTTTAGACGTTCTTCTTCCCCCTGCGAGACGGGCAGAAGGGAAACCGGACGAACCGCCAGACCGCGATGTTATACAGCTGTCTCACAATGGCGAAGTCGTTCCCCAGGACGGAACCCGTGAAAAACTGCGCCGTCTCTTTCGAGATGGAAAACTGGATGAGAGAATTATAGATTTGGAGGTAGCCGAAAGTCAGAGTGGTCCCATGATTGAGATTTTTTCTTCTTCCGGTGTAGAAGATATGGGTTTGAATATTAAAGAAATGTTCGGGAATATGTTCCCGGGGAAAAAGAAGAAAAGAAAGGTTAAAGTTTCGGAAGCTACTGAGATCCTTGCTGAGGAAGAGGCTCAGAGACTGGTAGATATGGATAAAGTTACCAGGGCGGCGGTGGAAAGAGTCGAACAATCGGGGATCATCTTCCTTGATGAAATTGATAAGATTGTCGGGAGCGATTCTGCTCATGGCCCGGATGTGTCAAGGGAAGGGGTTCAGAGAGACCTCCTTCCTATTGTTGAGGGATCTACGGTCAATACCAGATATGGTATGGTGAAAACGGATCATGTCCTGTTTATCGCTGCCGGTGCTTTTAGCGTTGCGAAACCTTCCGATCTCATTCCGGAAATGCAGGGCAGATTTCCCATCAGGGTTGAATTGGATCCTCTTACTAAAGAAGATTTCATACGAATACTTACAGAACCACGTAGCGCTCTGGTGAAACAGTATAAAGAGATGCTGGCCACTGAAAGCGTTAATATTATTTTTATGGATGATGCAATAGCCGAGATCGCCGAGATTGCTGCCCTGGTAAATGAAAGGACAGAAAATATCGGGGCCAGACGTCTTTACACCGTTATGGAAACAGTTCTCGAGGATATTTCATTTGATGCTCCTGATATAAGTGAGAATGAAGTGGTCATTGATGCTGATTACGTGCGCGAGAAGTTAGAAGACATTGTAGAAGATGAGGATTTGAGCAGGTATATTTTATAAGGGCAAAGGATCAAGGATCAAGGACAAAGGCTAAAGGCTAAAGGCTAAAGGCTAAAGGGGCTAATGGGTGACATGGATCCCGTCAATTGCGGGATTTGTCCGTGTCTGATACACACGCTAAAGGTTTTGATGCGAAATTCAAGCTGAACGGAGAATTATAAAGTGTATGAGGATAAATTAAAAAAATCCATGGAGAGGGCGGATATTCTTTTGGAAGCTCTTCCTTACATACGACAATTTTATAACAAAACCATCGTTATAAAATATGGTGGGAGTGCAATGGTAGACGATAACCTGAAAAAGATGTTTGCCATGGATATCGTCATCATGAAATATATTGGAATGAATCCTGTCATCGTCCATGGCGGAGGTCCGCAGATCGGGAGTCTCTTAAAAAAACTGGGTAAAGACTCGAAATTTGTTAACGGAATGAGGGTAACTGATAAGGAAACCATGAGTATTGTGGAAATGGTTCTTGCCGGTAATGTAAATAAAGAAATAGTGGGTCTCATCAATCATCACGGTGGTAAGGCAGTGGGTCTTACCGGTAAGGACGGTAATCTTATTCGGGCGGAAAAGTATTTTTTAAGTGACGACAAAGCCAAGGATACGCCGCCGGAGATTATTGATCTGGGTCTCGTGGGCAAAGTCAAGGAGCTTAATTCAGACCTTATCATGTTGCTGGCAAATAATGGATTTATTCCGGTTATAGCGCCTATCGGTGTCGGAGATGACGGTGAAACCTATAATATCAATGCCGATATTGTTGCCGGTGAGGTGGCGGTAGCCCTGCATGCGGAAAAACTTGTGTTGCTGACTGATGTGGAAGGTGTTCTGGATGCGGGAGGCCAAATGATAAATACTATAGACGAAAAGGAGGCGAACAGGCTAATCGAGACAGGTACTATAGAAGGTGGGATGTATCCCAAGGTAAAATGCTGCCTGAAAGCGCTGAGAAACGGTATAAAAAAGACCCATATTATTGATGGGCGTCTGAATCATGCCATCCTGCTGGAAATATTTACTGACAGCGGGATTGGGACGGAGATGGTGAGCGGTTTAAGTTCAGATTGATGCGGGATGCTGGATACTGGATAGAAATACAAATCTGATTTTTCATCCAGTATCAAGTATCGAGCATCCAGTATCCAGTTAAGAAGGAAGAACAATATGATAACGAAAGAACTCATTTCACTTTCTGATCAATACATTATGGAGACTTACAGGCGATTTCCCGTTGTCCTGGTAAGGGGTGAGGGAGCCAGGGTCTGGGATTCTGACGGAAAGGAATATCTCGACTTTGTGGCAGGAATTGCCGTATGCAGTCTTGGGCATTCTAATCCGAAAGTGATAGAAGCGATTAAAAAACAGGTTGGAATTCTTACCCATGTCTCCAACCTGTATTACATCGAGCCACAGATTTATCTTGCGAAGCTTCTGGCAGAAAATTCCTTTGCTGACAAGGTCTTTTTTTGCAATAGTGGAGCCGAAGCCAATGAGGCCGCCATCAAACTTGCCCGTAAGTATGCTCATGAACATATGGATGGCAATAAATATGAGATTATAACCATGGAAGATTCTTTTCATGGGCGTACATTGGCCACCGTTGCGGCGACGGGTCAGAAAAAGTTTCATGTCGGTTTTGATCCTCTTCCCGAAGGTTTCAAGTATGTTCCGTTTAACGACATATCTGCCATCGAAAATGCTACCACGGAAAAAACATGTGCCGTTATGGTAGAGCCGATCCAGGGGGAAGGAGGAATAAGAGTTCCTGCCGATGATTATCTGCGGCACCTGAGAAAACTCTGTGATGACAAGGAGATTCTTTTGATTCTTGATGAAATTCAGGTAGGAATGGGGCGTACGGGAACTCTTTTTGCCCATGAAGAAAGTGGTATAAAACCTGATATGATGACCCTTGCCAAAGCACTGGGCAACGGGTTTCCTGTTGGTGCCATGCTGGCAACAGATAAAGTGGCATCGTCCTTTGTGCCAGGAAATCACGCTTCTACATTTGGCGGGAATCCTCTTGGAATGGCAGCGGGGGTTGCCGTAATGAATTCATTATTACAAGACGGGGTTCTTGAAAACTGTAACGAGGTTGGATCTTATTTTCTTAAAAAACTCGAAGAACTCAAGAAAAAACATTCCATAATTAATGAAGTGCGGGGGAAGGGCTTGATTATTGGTGTCGAACTTTCTATTCCCGGGGAGGATATCGTAAAAGAGGCCATGGAGAAGGGTGTGTTAATAAACTGTACCAATGGTAATATCTTGAGATTCGTCCCCCCATTGATTATTGATAAAAAAGATGTCGACTACGTGATTGATATACTGGATGAGGTAATTGTTTCCTGATGAAAAAAGACCTGTTAACCCTTTATGATCTTGACAAAACCGACTTTGAGGAGATCTTCAACGGATCGAAGAAGTTGAAAAAAATGAACAAAGAAGGAATATCATATGCTCCGTTAAAGGAAATGATGCTGGGTATGATATTTGAGAAATCGTCAACCAGGACGAGGCTGTCGTTTGAAGTCGGTATTTATCAGCTTGGAGGAATGGCGACCTTTCTCACCCCAAGAGACATACAACTTGGCAGGGGGGAAACCATCGCCGATACGGCCAGGGTTATGTCCAGATACCTGGACGGCATTATGATCAGAACCTTTGCTCAGGAGTTGGTTGACGAGTTTGCAAAATGGGCTACCATTCCGGTAATAAATGGGTTGACAGATCTCTTGCATCCCTGTCAGATATTGAGCGACCTTTTTACTATCATAGAAAAAAAGGGGAGATATGAGGGCCTGAAAATAGCCTATGTAGGTGACGGAAACAATATTACAAATTCCTGGATTAATGCTGCAACTAAACTCCCGTTTCAACTGACCGTAGCATGTCCGGCTGGATACGATCCTGATGAATTTATCCTCAAAAGAGGAATGAGGGAATCCGTGGGTGGAATAACAGTTTTGCGCTCTCCCGCTGAGGCGGTTGCCGATGCTGATGTTATCTATACGGATGTATGGGCAAGCATGGGACAGGAGAACGAAAAGGAGGAAAGGGCTGTAATATTTAAAAATTATCAGGTGAACAGCGAATTAATCAATTACGCCAAAGATGATGTTATTGTTATGCATTGTCTGCCAGCTCACAGAGGAGAGGAAATAACCGATGAAGTGGTAGACGGACCTCGGTCCGTTGTATTGGATCAGGCGGAAAATCGTCTCCATGTTCAAAAGGCAGTTATGGATATTCTGATGGGAGGAAAAAATAAAGATGAGTAATGTGAAGAAAATTGTTCTGGCTTATTCCGGGGGATTGGACTCATCCGTTATCGTGAAATGGTTGATTGAAACTTTTAATTGCGAGGTAATTCCCTTTTCTGCCGATTTGGGCCAGAAAGAAGAACTTGAAGGTCTGGAAGAAAAGGCTATCAATACCGGAGCCAGTAAGATCTATATTGAAGATTTAAGAGAAGAGTTTGTAAAGGATTTTGTATTTCCTGCCTTGAGGGCTAATGCCATCTATGAGGGGACCTATCTCTTGGGGACATCTCTGGCAAGGCCGCTCATTGCGAAGAGGCAAATTGAAATAGCACGAAAAGAAGGAGCTGATGCCGTCTGTCATGGGGCTACGGGCAAAGGAAATGATCAAGTGAGATTTGAGATGACCTACATGGCCCTTGAACCCAATATGAGGATAATATCTCCGTGGAAAGATGATCGCTGGACCTTAAATTCCAGGGAAGCAATGATTGAATATGCGAAAGAATATGATATTCCCGTAAAAATAACAAAGAAAAAACCCTATAGCGAGGACAGAAATCTGCTCCATATTTCCCATGAAGGTGGGATCCTGGAAGACACATGGACTGAGGCACCTGAGGACATATTTGTTATGACTGTCTCACCTGAAAATGCCCCCGATGTTGCAACCTATGTGGAAATAGATTTCGTAGAGGGAAATCCTGTGGCCATTGACGGAGAGAAAATGAGCCCGGCTACTCTGCTGGATCATATGAACGACCTCGCAGGGGCAAATGGTGTAGGCAGGGTCGATATGATTGAGAACAGGTTTGTAGGAATGAAATCGAGAGGAGTTTACGAAACTCCCGGCGGAACAGTCCTCTGGGCAGCGCACAGGGCCCTGGAATCGATAACCATGGACAGAGAAGTGATGCTCATGAGAGATTCCCTTATTCCCAAATATGCCCAGCTCGTTTATAATGGTTTCTGGTATTCTCCCGAGATGGAACTTATGCAAAAGATGGTTGATGAGACGCAGAAAAATGTTACAGGAACGACTCGTCTCAAATTATACAAGGGGAATTGTATTGTAGTGGGGAGGAAATCTCCTTATTCTCTGTACAGTGAAGATTTTGCGACTTTTGAAGGTGATGATGTGTATAATCAAAAGGATGCCACAGGATTTATAAAACTCAGTGCCCTCAGGATGAGAATCAGGGCAATGCTCAATAAATAATTAAAAATTAAGAATTGAGAATTAAAATCTATGACAGTACACAAGAAACCATGGAGTGGGCGTTTTAAGGAGTCCACCGACAGAAAAGTTGAGGAATTTACCGCTTCTATCGGTTTTGATAAGCGGCTCTATCGATACGATATTGAGGGTAGTATTGCCCATTGTAAAATGCTTTCCAAACAGGAAATCATTTCTGCAGGCGAAGAGAAAATCATTATATCGGGCCTTGAGGATATACTGGAGGATATGGAGGCAGGAAGCTATTCTTACTCTGTCGAATCTGAGGATATTCATATGGCCATTGAAAAAACCCTCATAGATCGTATCGGAGAAGTGGGGGGAAAGCTTCATGCGGGAAGAAGCAGAAATGATCAAGTGTGTCTTGATATGAGGCTTTATTTAAGAGATGAGGTGAAAAGTATAATAAATCTCATAGATGTCCTTAAAGGCTCTCTTCTCGATTTGGCAAAAAAGGAAATAGATGTCATTATGCCGGGATATACTCACCTGCAGAAGGCGCAGCCCGTACTTCTGTCCCATTATCTTCTTGCGTATTGGGAAATGTTTGACAGGGATAAAGATCGACTGAATGATTGTTATAAAAGAATCAATGTCATGCCTTTGGGGTCTGCAGCCCTTGCAGGCACGGGTCTGCCGATTGACAGAAAATATGTGGCCAAGTTGCTTTATTTTCCCGAGATTACAAAGAACAGCATGGATGCTGTGTCGGATCGGGATTTTGTTTCTGAATTTATCTTTGATGCCTCTTTATTAATGTTGCATATGAGTCGATTCTGTGAAGATCTTATAATCTGGTCCAGCGAAGATGCAGGTTTTGTTGAAATATCCGATTCTTTTACCACAGGTAGCAGTATTATGCCTCAGAAGAAGAATCCCGATGTAGCCGAATTAATCAGAGGAAAAACAGGACGTGTCTATGGAAATCTGGTTGCCATTTTAACCGTTATGAAGGGCCTTCCAATGACCTATGACAGGGACCTTCAGGAGGATAAAGAGCCTCTCTTCGATACGGTTGATACATTGAAGGGATGTGTTCATATCCTCTCGGAGATGATAAAAAACCTGAAATTTAACAGGGAGAAGATGTTAGAAGAGGCAGCAAAGGGATTTTCCACAGCTACCGATATAGCCGAATATCTTGTGATGAAAGGGATTCCCTTCAGGGACGCTCATGAGGTAGTGGGGCGTATAGTTGGGTATTGTATTGAAAAGGAAAAAGATTTGCAGTCCCTGGCTATGGAAGAATTCAGGCTTTTTTACGAAGGATTCAACGAGGATGTTTACAGATGTTTGATGGTGGAAAATTCGATTTCTGCGAGGAATATTCCGGGTGGAACGTCGAAGAAAATGGTTTTGAAAAGAATCAGGGAGATTGAAAAAGAGGCACAAGGCGCAAGGCAAAAGGCTAAGTAATTAAAAACGATTGGTCGAGAAAGGGTAATTGTACATTAAAAATAATATCTTACATATTGCCTTATTAATGACCACGGTATTTTCCCTGGTGGTCTTTTGCCTGAGTTGTGGGAAAAAGGCAGATCCTCACTGTCCCCACATTAGTTATCCTGCAGCTGTTTCAGATCTGAATGCCATTATCAAAGGGGGAAATATCGAGCTTGACTGGACTGTAAAGGAAAAAGATACCGACGGCTTGCGTTTAAGAATTTTGAGAAGTGAACTGGAGACAGAAGGGGATGATTGTCTCGGTTGTCCTCGCAGATATTTTCTTATAGCGGAACTTTCATCTCGGGATCCAAAACTTAGGTGGGCCGGGGAGAATCGAGTAACCTATCTTGATGCCGGAGTAAGAGGCGGATATCTTTACTCATATAAAATTCTGACTTGTAGTTCGTCGGGGGCATGCAGTGATGAGTCCAATATTGAGGAAATGAAATTTCCATAGTGGTAATAAGTTTCAAGTTTCAAGTTTCGAGTTTGAGGTTTTAATATTATGAATTATTTTAATTATGTAGAAAATGAGCTGTGGTGCGAGGAAGTTCCCATAGTTAAAATTGCGAGGGATGTGGGGACACCCTTTTATTTGTACAGTCATAGGACTATCGAGCGCCACTTCAACGTATTCGATGAAGCATTTGCCGATGTTCCCCATATTATATGTTTTTCATCCAAAGCTAATTCGAATATTGCCATCTTAAGAATACTTGTAAAAAAAGGCGGGGGAGTGGACATTGTGTCGGGTGGTGAACTTTATCGGGCGCTTCTGGCGGGAGTGGATCCGAAAAAAGTAGTTTATTCCGGTGTCGGCAAGAGAGAGGATGAGATAGAATTTGCCATTGAAAATGAAATATTGATGTTTAATGTCGAATCTTCCCAGGAACTGGAAGTTATTAATTCCTGTGCAGGGAGGATGGGAACAAAAGCCAGGATATCCCTGCGGATAAATCCGGATGTCGATCCAATGACACATCCCCATATTTCGACAGGACTTAAGGAAAATAAATTCGGCATCGATATGGAGAAATCTCTCGAAGAATACCATAGGGCAAAGAAGCTTGAACATGTAGATATAATAGGAGTAGGCTGTCACATAGGTTCTCAGATTACAGAATTATCTCCCTTCCTGGATGCTTTGGAAAGATTAAAAAAATTGATACATCTTCTCAGGGAGGATGATATTGCTATACAATATCTTGATCTTGGCGGAGGTCTCGGTATCACCTATGATGAAGAGATCCCTCCTCATCCGTCAGAATATGCAGAGGCTATCATCGGTAAGGCAAAAGATATAAATTGTACGTTCATATTTGAACCGGGAAGGGTAATCATCGGAAATGCTGGAATACTGGTTTCTGAGGTTCTCTATACAAAAGGCACTGATGACAAGAATTTTGTTATCGTTGATGCGGGAATGAATGATTTGATACGGCCCAGTCTGTATGGTTCATATCATCATATTCAACCCGTCATTCAAAAAGAGAGGGAAATTTTTTCAGCCGATGTTGTTGGCCCCATTTGCGAGTCCGGTGATTTTCTTGCAAAGAATAGAGTGGTTCCAGGATTCGCGAGGAGAGATCTTCTTGCTGTCATGAGTGCAGGTGCATATGGTTTTACCATGTCTTCAAATTATAATTCACGGCCGAGGGTAGCTGAAGTTCTTGTTAAAGATGACAGGTACTACGTCATCAGAAAAAGAGAGACATACGAAGATATAACGAGAGGGGAGGAGATACCGGAATTTTTGCAGGAATAGATTTAATGTGCTTGAAAGTAAATAAAAGGAGGAAGTTATGTTTAAGGGTGCAATTGTGGCGATTGTCACGCCTTTCAAAAATGGAGAGGTAGATGAGGAGGCATTGAGGGAACTTATCGAGTTTCAGATTGAAAATGGGACCGATGGGATAGTTCCCTGCGGAACAACGGGTGAGTCGGCGACCTTATCTCATGAGGAGCATGATCGAGTTATTGAAATAGCCATCGATGCTGTTAAAAAGAGAGTGCCTGTTATTGCCGGCACGGGATCCAACAGTACACGAGAAGCCATACGATTGACAAAACATGCTTGTGAGGCGGGTGCTGACGCAGTATTAATGGTATCTCCTTATTATAACAGGCCCACACAGGAAGGGCTGTATCAGCATTATAAAACCGTTGCCGAGGAAGTTCCGATTCCGATCTTTCCTTACAATGTCCCGAGCAGGACGGGATCTAATGTTTTGCCTGAGACCCTGGCAAGGTTATCGACAATCAGCAATATCGTCGGTGTAAAGGAAGCAACGGGAGACCTCCGGCAGATTAGCAAGGTTATTGATTTATGCGGCGATGATTTTATTGTTCTATCGGGCGATGATTTTACCGTGTTACCCATTCTTGAAGTGGGCGGAAAAGGAGTTATATCCGTTACATCCAACGTTGCACCTGCTGACATGGCAGGCATGATCGATGCCTTTGAGGCGGGCGATAAGACAAAAGCAAGAGAACTGCATTACAAGATGCGCCCTTTAATGGATGCCCTCTTTTTCGAAACGAATCCAATTCCCAGCAAAGCTTCACTATTCATGATGGGAAAAATCGAATATGAACTGAGACTTCCCTTGTGCAGAATGTCTGATGCCAATTATGAAAAATTGAAGAATGTTTTGGTAAATTATGGGTTGATCTAAAGGGAGAAGGATCAAGGCTCAAGGATAAAGGTTCAAGGATTAAGGGGATAACCATCCCTGGGTCTTTAGTCCTCATTGCTCATTGCTCAGTCCTTGCGGTTTTGCCGCATTAGGGGGAAAACTAATAAACTGAATGGAAATCTGCGTTTTTAAGAGGTGAACAAGATGATCAAAGCGATTGTTACAGGTGGTGCCGGCAGAATGGGGGGGCGGATAATAAGCCTCATTTCCGGAACTGATGGCATAGAGGTAGTCGGTGCCGTTGAGCGGAAGGGACATCCTCTCACAGGCGAGGATGTGGGGGAACATCTGGGACTCGGCAAGACAGGTGTTATTATAGAGGACGACCTTTCAAAATGCATAGATGAGGGGGATGTCGTCATCGATTTCACACATCATGATATTGTTCCCAATCACCTCAGGATCGCTGCGGAAAAAAATAAGGCTATTGTCATAGGAACAACCGGTTTAACAGCGGATGAGATAGGACTTGTAAAAGATCTGGCAAAAAAAACAAGATGTGTGATGGCGCCGAATATGAGTGTGGGCGTTAACGTCATGTTTAAAGTTCTTGATTATGTAGCCGGCATCCTGGGAGATGACTTTGATGTGGAAATCGTTGAAGCGCATCATAATTTAAAAAAGGATGCGCCAAGCGGAACTGCTGTGAAAATGGCTCAGATTATAGCTGATCGACTTGGACGAGATCTCGATAAGTATGGCATTTACGGGCGAAAGGGGATGATCGGTGAGAGGACAAAGGAAGAAATCGGTATTCAAACAGTCAGGGCTGGTGATATTGTCGGTGAACATACGGTCATTTTCGGTGGCATCGGTGAAAGATTAGAATTTATCCACCGGGCTCATAGTCGTGACAACTTTGCAAAAGGTGCCATCAGGGCTGCGAAATGGATCGTAAATCAGGGCAACGGTTTTTATGATATGCAGGATGTTCTCGGTTTGAGAGATTCTTGAGAAGACAAAGGAACAAGGTTCAAGGATTGAAGGGGCGATGAGAAGCGGTGAGAGAAGATGAGCGTAGCATTGTCTGTTTCATTGGATTAGGTTCCAATGTAGGTGATCCTGTTTCAAATTGCCTGGAATCTATTGAACACATCTCTCTGTTTAGCCATATAAGGATTTCAAATAAGTCATCCCTTTACAGGACAGAGCCTGTTGGATTGAAGGAACAGGAATGGTTTGTAAATGGCGTTATTGAAATTAAGACGAAATACAAAGCTTCTACCCTTTTAAAAATTCTTCAACAGGTAGAAGATGACATGGGAAGAATAAGGGGAGAAAGATGGGGTCCGAGAACGATCGATTTGGATATTCTTTTTTATGGTCAGGAAATTATAAAAGAAAAAAATCTTTTTATACCTCACCCTGAACTTCACAGGAGACGTTTTGTTCTTATTCCCATGTATGAGATTGCGCCATACGTTATACATCCGGCCTTCGGGATTTCTATTAAAGGTCTTCTTGGCAGGCTTCAGGATGAAAGCAGGGTGGAAGTTTTGTTTTAAGATCCAAATGCCAAAGCCTAAATGTCAAATGGAAATTTGTATTTAAAAATGATTCGTTTAGTAGTTGCTGTCATTATTGTGTATCTGATATATCGTCTGGCAAAGACGTTTCTTTTACCGTCAGGTAGAACATCAGAGAGTTTTCCCAAAAGCCCGGCTTCCATAGAAGGCGAAGATATGGTAAAGGATCCTTACTGCAACACGTATATTCCTTTAAGTGAGGCTTATAAGGTATCAGTTAATGGTGAAACTCTTTACTTTTGCAGCAAGGAGTGTTTTGAAAAATACAAAACAAAGAGAAAAAATAATTAAAAGTTGAGAATGAAAAGTGAAAAATTAGAAAACATAATGTCATTCAGATTATTGCTTTATTGAGACTGATAACTTTTCACTCTTCATTTTTCATTCTTAATTAAATTAGGAGCAGGAGGTTATATGAAATTCTTCATCG